>QILZ01000379.1 GCA_003233545.1 Spirochaetales bacterium | reverse complement strand
ACAACGGATGAGTCTGCAATATTAAATGTAGGCCATCTCCGAAGGCCGAATATACCGTAAAACTTTACATCTATAAAATCAACCACCCCGTCGCTTCGTATAAATCTATCCAGCATATTACCGATTCCTCCGCCGATAATGGCTGCAAAAGCCCATCTTTGTGATCCGGTAAGTTCTTTGGTGAAGAGGTAGAACAGGAAGAGTATAATTATAACTGCAAGGGGAAGGATCAGGAAAAGAGTACGCTGTGTTGCAGCGGGCAGGTTCCGTCCTATGCTGAATCCGATCGCCGGATTCTTTACATAGACCAGCCTTAAAAAATTACCGAGGATTTCAACGGGTTTTGCATATGGGAGGACGTGAGTAACAATAATTTTTGATATTTGATCTATAATTATAATTCCCGCGGAAAGCGTTAACGGTAGTAATTTCTCTTTTGTTTCCTTTTTCATAACAGAAGTAATATCACAGACCGGTAGGAATATCAATAAAAATGGTGTTAAGGTCTGTTTCCTTTTCTATTTTTTTCTTGATCAGTTTAATACCCCATGTCTCCGTTGCATAGTGGCCGGCGAAGAGTACATTAATCCTGCCCTCCATCGATTCGTGATAGACAGTATGCGAGGCGTCCCCCGTAATGTAGAGATCGAGGTTCTCATCGATAGCCTGGGTTACAACCTCGGGAGCTCCTCCCGAAACGATTCCGATCGATTTGATAATTTCAGGTCCGAAAGCCAGCTTTGTAACAGGTTCGGCGTTCTGTCCTGTTATAAGATTCGCTATCTCGTCCATGGTTTTACCGGAGGGAAGCAGGCCCCTGTAGCCGATTTTCAGGCCATGGTAGTCTCCGAAAGGTTCCACGGATTCTAAATTCAGCATTTTAACAATTCCTATGTTATTGCCTGTTTCAGGATGCATATCCAGGGGAAGATGCACTGCGTAGAGGGCAAGATCATTCTTAATAAGAAATCGTATCCTGTTATACAGACTGCCGGTAAGTCTGTACGGCCGCCCCCAGAAAAGTCCGTGATGCACAAACAACAGATCGGCATCCCGGGCATTTGCCCGTTTAAAGCTCTCCATGGATGCATCCACCGCAAAAGCTATTTTCCTAAGTTCCTCTTTACTGCGGCTTACCTGGAGTCCGTTAAGAGATAAGTCGGAAGAATCTATTCTGTCTATATCGAGGAATTCTCTTATCATTTTATCGAAGTCTTTTAAAAGCATATAAATATTATACCGTATCGGGGATTATATTGTAAACATAGAGGCTTTTCAATTCTTTCCGGGTTGGATATAATTTCCGTATGTTTATAAATTTTAGGGTTATTGCATCGACGTTTTTAATGATATTTCTTGCAGAGCTTGGCGACAAAACTCAGATTACGACTTTTGCCTTTGCATCGAGGAGCAAATCCTTCCTGTCTGTTTTTATCGGGGCATCCGCGGCTTTAATTACAACGACTTTAATAGCTGTCATTGTCGGAGAAACATTCGGAAAACTGGTTCCTGTAAAAATTACGAAAATTGCTGCGGGAATTCTGTTTCTTGTATTCGGCAGTTTAACGATTTTTGAAGCTGTTAAGAGTTGATATGAGGCGTTCGTTATTGCTGCACGGCGTTTAACCGGTAATGAATATATTTATCAGGATACGGGGCATCTTCTTGTACTTTTGAAACTCATGGGAATAAAAGATGATAATTCCGGTTAAAAAAAGATGTATTTTTTTCCTTTAAGTAGTACAATAGGTAGTAAACGGAGCAGTTTACCGGCTTGACATTATGAAGATTTGCCATATACAGTTTAAGTAAAATACAGGTGGTTGCCGTATGCCAGCAGAAATCGAAGTTGCACAGATAAAACGTGCCGCACATAATTCTATTCCCCTAACATTTAAAACCTATACCCTGCCTCACGAGACGGAGGAGTACCTGGAAAAAGTTCTTGAAATGTTTCTTTCGGAGCTTGGACAGGAAAAGCTTAAGGATACGTTGTCTTACTGCCTTAAAGAGCTTGCGGTTAATGCAAAAAAGGCAAACACAAAGAGGGTGTTTTTCCTGGAAAAAGGTCTCGATTTAAATGATAATCATGACTACGAACACGGGATGAAGCATTTTAAAGAGGAGACTTTAAGTAATATTCAGTACTATCTGCAGAAGCAGAAAGAACTCGGTCTGTATATAAAGATAATTTTTCAGACCAGGGGTAAAACATTCGCAATATCGGTTAGAAACAATGTGGAGATAACAAAGAAGGAACAGATCCGGATTTATGATAGAATTGCCCGCTCACGGGCCTTTACATCTCTGGAAGAGGCCTTTTCTACGGTGCTGGATAGTACGGAAGGAGCCGGTCTGGGAATTGTTATTCTGGTTCTGATGCTTAAAAAAATCGGTTTGGATGAAGAAGCATTTAATGTCGATATAGATGACGGAGAAACAGTTGCAAGGATCGTTATTCCCTTTTCCGATGTTCACCTTGAGAAACTCGATCTTCTTACCCAGACTATTGTAAAGGAGATAGAGAGCCTGCCGCAGTTTCCTGAGAATATTGTATATCTTCAAAAACTTATAACAGACCCGGATTCCGAGATTACCGATATAGCACGTCAGATAAGCATGGATCCTTCTTTAACCGCGGACCTTCTGAAGTTAGTGAATTCAGCCCAGTTTATGCTTCCCAAAAAGGTTGATAACATTGCGGAAGCGGTTAAACTTGTGGGTATGCGGGGTCTGCGTAACCTGCTGTATTCCTACGGGACACAGAAAATACTGGGCGAGAAGTACAGTGAAATGCGTACCCTGTGGCAGCATTCGTACAGAGCGGCTTTTTACGCATATAATCTTGCAAAGAGTTTTAAGAGGAAAAAGGAAATCTTAGACGATGTTTATGTCGGCGGCATCCTGCATGATCTGGGAAAAATTATTATAGCATCCTTTCATCCGGACCTTCTGGATAAAATTAAGAATGTATGTAAAGAGAAAGGCATACCTACAAGAATGCTCGAAGATCTTTCCGTCGGGTTAAATCATGCGGAGATAGGCGGCATGATTGCGCGGAAGTGGAATTTCCCGGAGCAGCTTGTTTCGGCGATAGAGTATCATCATGAACCAATGGAATGCGATCCTAAGTTTACGGGAATTGTTTATACTGTGTATCTTGCCAATGCTGTCTGTGATTTTGAAAGAGAGAAGGTACTCTTCGATCAGATTGATAAAAATGTTTTAATGGATTTCGGCATAGAAACGGAAGCACAGTTAAACGCTATTCAGGAAAGGCTCAGTAAAGCCTTCGATCAGCAGAGGGCCCGTTTCCAGATATAATAAAATGCCACGTCACAAAAGTACCGGTCCTAATCTAATTTTTGTCTGCATGCTGTAAATCTGTCTTTTCCGCACGCCAGAAGGGTTACAAGCGGATACTTATCCCGTGCAAGTTCGACCATCTTCTCCGCGACTTTGCGGATTTCCCACTGTGCATATTTATCACATCTTAATCTGGAAATATGGTACAGCTCCCTGATGTCGAGTTTTACTAATACTCTTCGTCTGTGTGCATTTGTAAGTATATATTGTGCTGCTTGTCCGGCTTCGGAGCGGATTTTATAAAAAAGTTTTGTAGAAATCTCATAGGCTTTTGCGATTAAATCTTCGAGTCCGGAAGACTTAATGACCGGGGGAACAGTGTACCCGAGCCCGGGGTTATAGTGCTGGGGTATCTGTACTGTCATTCTGTGACGTTTAAGCTGGGCATAAGCGGATGCCGAACATTCCACCTGAAATGTCAGGTCTGCAAGCTCAAAGAATCTCGGAAGAGGGTGATATGCCTTCATTTCCTTAAAGAGAGGTTTAAGAAGGCAGTATTTGTACTCATCGCTGCTTTTATTTAACAATGATATGTAATGTTCGAGGCTTCTGCCGCCGTTCCGGAACAGCATGGAAGCAAGTATCTTATTCTCACCTGCGTTATCATAATCTGATAATATCACTTCGGGGTAAACAGAGGAGTGCACTTCCGTTTCCGCCGTTCCGGGATAACTGTCCCTGCCGCGGCTGTCCTTTTCCGGGCTGCCGTAAAATTCTTTGTAGTACGGATCCTGTTCGATATATTTGACGAGTGAGGGTACTGTATCCCTGATACTCTCATAAAGATCGGATGCGAAATCTTTCAGTTCCGAAAGTGATGAGTTTTTAAGCCGTACTATCATGTATTCCAGGCTTCTTGCATTGATCGTCATGCCGAACTGAGTCAGGGCTGCAAGACTTGTTGCATACCGGGAATCTTCCTTTGCGGATTCCTCTTCGATATTACGGGCTGTGAGTTTTTCATATATTTCCGAATAGATCGAAGCAAGAGTGTGTATGGTATCACGATACTCTTTTTCGTATTTCCCGTTAAGTATCTCTTTCGGTACTTTGTATTCCTCTTTGAATAGAACATATCTCTGCGATTTTTCGGTAAACGATGCAAGCCTGAAATTTTCGATAAACTCAACAGCATAACGCGATATTCCGGAAACATCAAAGTTTAAAACGGCGTGCTCCGCAACGGATGCATGTCCCATTTCGAATATAATTTTTTTATTCGACCTGCGGGCTTTTTCGACCTCTTTAACGGCACTTTCCCTTAGAGACCTGATTGTTTTTTTACTTCGTGATATCCGGGCATACGATGCGGAAAGTGTTTCGGGGGTTAATCCGGATGCTTCTTCTCCGAGAGAGGTTTTTATCTTTTCCAACAGAATCGTGTCGATATTAATTCCGGCCAATGCAACATGCATAACTATTTCTATACTATCGGCCTATCTTTTTCAATCCGTTTTAAATGTCTTAGCCGAAAATTAATCTTGACGTTAGAAATTGAATATAGTATTTTTACTATAAACAATCAGGGAGGAAGAAATGGCGGTTATAATTTATTCAACACCAACATGTTCTTTTTGCAGAAAGGCAAAGCATTACTTCATGGAGAGAAAAATACCTTTCAGGGAGTATAATGTTGCTTCGGACAGAAGGAAAGCGGATGAAATGGTGCGGAAATCGGGACAGATGGGGGTACCCGTACTCGATATAAACGGAAAGATAATTGTCGGGTTTAATCAGCCGGAAATCGAAAGGGCTTTGCGCTGATAAGGAGTATTAAGTGGGTGAAAAAACGATTGCTGAGTGGAAAGGCGGAATGGAGTTTGATATCGAACTTCATGGGCATCATTTTACAATCGATGCGGATGAGAAGGTAGGCGGAAACAATAAGGGACCGCGGCCCAAGTCTCTTTTATTGTCTGCACTTGCCGGAGATAATCTCGATACCGGTAAAATAGAAAAAGCGGTAAAAATGTCGCAGACTAAGTACTGCGGAGTTACTGCCATGCTGGAAAAAACTGCAAAAATCAACTACGAGATAATCCTGAATACATAATTCTTTTAGACTTTTAAAATCAAAAGATTAAAAAACCCCTTGTATCCCTTATTGTAATACTGATGAGGTTATAACAGGGGGTTTTTATGAACGGAACAATAGTAGATATAAAACCTGTCGTAGAGGTTAAAAGGTTAAGGATAATTACAAGGGTCAGGGAGGAAAACGGGAGGATATTTAATGCCTGCCTTCCCGACCGCGAATTATCAGCTATTTTACCGCGGTTTATACTTCTTGGCAGGTGCGGTAGCGCACCCGAGGATCTTCTTGACACAATAGCATCGATTATCGGAAAAGCGGCCCGCGGCAGAAAGGTCCGGTACTGGAAATACAGGGATACGGTTTATATCTCGTTTTTATCCTGGAGAAGTGTAAAATTTACCGGCGAAGGTTCCGGGAAAACCAGTAAAACATAAGAATACCGAAGGCAACAGATACATTAAGGGACTTTTTCGCACCGCCCATGGGGATGGAAACCCTGCCGTACCGGCTTTCTGCAATACTCAGTGCTTCGGGGCTTAAGCCGAGTTCTTCCGAGCCGATTAAAACAATGCCTCTTTCGGGAAAATTAAAATCTTCTACCGGAATCCCTCCGAGTTCCAGAGCAAAGACAGGGTAGTCTTTTTTAAGAATATCCGGCAGAAATCCGGTTTTCCAGGGCACGATTTTTTCCGCTCCCCTCGCTGTTTTTGTTGCACGCTGA
Source organism: Spirochaetales bacterium (assembly GCA_003233545.1). GTDB lineage: Bacteria > Spirochaetota > Spirochaetia > SZUA-6 > SZUA-6 > SZUA-6. Next base: position 13,551 of record QILZ01000379.1, on the reverse strand, counting down.
TGAGTAGGAAGAGGGGTGCCCGGCGACAGGTAAATCTTCTCTGCGCCGAATGCCTCGGCTGTTCTGAAAATGGCGCCTACATTATAGGGTGAGCGGATATCCTCGAGATAAACCCGGATGGGCAGCCGGATGCGTTTTTTCCCGTTAAGATTACCGCTTTTAAAATCGACAATATCCCATTCCGCAGGTTCCATATTAAGATATTTCCGGATCAGATGACGGATATTATTAATCTTTCTTATAAGAGTTTCTCCGGGAACAGGATATTTGCTACGGCTTATGATATTGTCAGGCAGTATTTCCATAAGATTATCGAGATAAGTGTTATCTAAGGGGTTCCCGGAGTACAGTTCTATCTCCATGGCTTTTAAAATCAGTACGATTTTCCGAAGACGTGTTTTTTCCGGAAGTTTTTTTAATTTTTCAATGGGAAACATAATTCTTAAAGTCTTTTAAAAAGCCGCTTTTATGATTTCGTAAAGATCTTCGGTGGAAACAAGGCGGGGCAGGTAGTTCATCATATCGAATGACCGTGCGGAGCCTGCAATTTCGATCATATCATCCGGATCGAGATCAAAATCCCTTAAACGTGTTGCAAGATCGGCAGAACCGATAAGTCCTCTTACCGTCTCGACGGCAGCATTTGCTTCTTCGATAGGGGCATGTTTATTGATTTTTTCATTAATATCCTCATCCTCTGCGGATTCGATATCGATATTCTCTTCCTGCAGGAGTCTGTCGATAGCTGCAAGTTTTTCCGTGCTCGCCGACATATTAAACTCCATAATATGAGGAAGAAGAATGGTGGAAATCCACGATTTCGGTACCATGAATTTCGCATTTATACTGTAGGAAAGAGCGGCGCCTATACCCATTTTACTCATGGAGAGGCCTATTGCCGTCAGCATTCCTGCTGTGGAGGCACTTGTTCTATGGCGGATGTCATCCGGTTCATTCTGCAGCAGGGGAATTGTCCTTCCCAGAATTTCTATGGCGTTTGTGAAAAGTGTATCTGCTAAATAGTTTGTTTTCTGCGAGAGCATCCCTTCTATTGCACAGAGCATAGTATCGAACATTGTTGTCAGTGTGTATTTTTTAGGCAGGGACTGGCTTAATTTCGGGTCTATAATAACAGCTTTTGTAATATTGCTCTGGGTTTTTCCCATATGGGCTGTTCTGTCCTTTGCATCTACAATAAAGTATTCGTCGCTGAGCATAAAAGGGTTTCTGCATGTTGTCGGTATCTCGACATAGGATAGAGGAATTCCTTTGGGCTGTACCCCGGAGAGAAAATCATCCATATCATTTTCTACCGGCGCCGTCATGGCTATAGACTTGGCAATGGAGAGTGTTTTAATTCCCCCCAGGCCTATAATAAGATCGGCATGAGAACCCCGGGCAAGAGAAACACCTTCATCTACCGAGGAACTCGTCGCATTCGGTACTATTTCATCGAAGATAATGTACTGTATACCTCTTTTCCCGAGCAGGGTGGATATTTTCTCTATGATTTTAGGTTCGTATAGTATGGCTTCCGTAACGATAAGAACGCGCTCTCCGAATTCGGATACCATGGAGCCGAGCCTGTTAACTGCATCGAGACCTAATAAAACATTGGAGGGTATATGAAGATTAATATCCGCCATCTGAATAAATTATTCCAGGCCGAAAGATTCAAGAATTTTATCCGCTGCAATTTCTACCGTTTTTTTATTTATATAGGAAGGATCTGCTAATTTTCTTCTGGCTTCTTCGATTTTGTCCATTCTAACATTAGGAACCTGTTTTGCGATTTCCGTTGCTTTATAAATTTCCGATTTTGCACGAGCTTCCTCTGACAGATGTATGGAGTCCTTGTGTTTGACATTTTTAGAATTTGCCGGTTTATTGTTCTTTTTGACTTTCGAAATCTGGTCTAATGGTCCTATACTCTCTACTGTCATTGTTAGAGTCCTTCCTTTCAATTTCCTATATCGTCACTGTAAATTAGTAACTTAAACCTTTTTAGTTCCTTCGATCAAAATAGAAAATTCTCCCCTTATTCTGTCCCTTCCCTGCAGTTGAGTCAATATCCCGACCGCTCTGCCGAAAATAAATTCCTCATAAATCTTTGTTATTTCACGTCCGATAAAAATCTTTCTCTCCGGCAGTATCGCCGCTATATCTTCCAGCAGGGATTTTACCCTGTATGGTGATTCATAGATTACTATATTTTCGCACATTGTCTTAATTCTTTGCAGATCTTTTCTTCTCCTGCTCCCTTTGGGAGATAAAAACCCGTAAAAGCAGAAACCTCTGGATTCGAAGCCGGATACGCTTATAAGTGTCGAAACAGCAGAAGGACCCGGTATGGGAACGGTTTTTATATTTTGATCCCTGACGAGTCTTACAATAGAGGCTCCGGGGTCGGAAATGCCCGGAGTTCCGCTGTCGCTTACAAGTGCTACATCGGAACCCTCTTTTAGAAACCTTAAAATCTTTCCACCTGCTTTTTTCTCATTATGTGAGTGGAAGCTTACCAGTTTTTTCTTTATTTCGTAATGGTTCAGCAGTTTAAGTGTTTGCCTTGTGTCCTCACAGGCAATAATATCTACGTTTTTAAGCGTATCGAGAGCCCTTAAGGTAATATCTTTTAGATTTCCAATGGGAGTGGCCACAATATAGAGAATCGCCATAATTTATACCATAACCGTTATTTTTCCTGTTTGCAACAGCATACGGAATTTGTATACTCTTCCGCTTAAAAACCACATATTATCTGTAATTCGTATAAGAAAAATTTGCTAAACGGCACCTTATGTGGTAAATTCATAGGGGAGGAATGGTAAAATGATAAAGGAAAAATCGAGAAAGCATACGGAAAATGCATTTGCTGTTCATCGTTTCCCCGGGGAAGGTTCCATAAAGAGACTGCTTAAGCAGGAGGGTAAATTTTTACACGGAACACGGGGAAAGCCGACCAGGGGACCCAGGGGAAATAGAAGATAGGATAATGTGGGTATAGCCTGGTACATTTTACTTTTTCTCGGATTTACGGCACTTTTCGCCCTTATCTCCGGAGGTTTTTTAAGAGGACAGAGAAGTCCGCCGGGTAATTCGTCCGATAATGCGGAAATAAAGTCGTATCCCTGTCCGGTCTGCGGATCCCGGTTAAAAAAGGGCCAAAGAATCCGTTCTGTTGTATATCCCGGCAGGGAATCTTTTAAAGGCGTATCTCCTCTGCCTGCCGGCGGAATCGGATATGATGATCGAATTGTTTATATCTACGGATGTCCTTACTGTTATCCCGGTAATTCGAATATAAAACGAATCTGTCCTGTCTGTAAAAAGGAAATGGCAGAAGGCGGTTACCTTATGGGGAGAATGTGGAACAGGAGGGGAAAGAATCATCTCCATGTACAGGGCTGTAATACCTGCAATGCAGGCAGGTAAATCGTGTATTATCCGGGTTCCTTCATGGGCTGCGGCACTGTCATAAAATAGCCTGTTCCAAAGTGAATAAATTAACCGACATACTTTTAAGTTCCACTACTGCGATTGTCGGTTTGTCTGCAAGATATCCTGCGCATGAGCCGGGATTAAGAATTGTTATTGTTCTACTGCCTTTAGTGAATGTATCGAGTCTTCTTTTATGTGTATGTCCGTAGATCACAAGGTCGAATTCCCCGGATCTGTACAGTTCGTCCGCAATATCAGGATAATGCATTACGACTATTGCCCGGTTGTCTATGTTTATCTTCAGAATGCCCGGCTGTATGGAACAAAAACCGCCTGCGTTCCTGGTAAGAAGTACCTTATCGCCGTCGTTATTGCCGAATACGGCATATGCTTTACCGCATTCGGGCCGTAATTTATCAAGCTCTTTAAAAACGAAGGGGGAACAAAAATCTCCTGCGTGAATAAGAAATTCAATACCCTCTCTTTTAAAAATATCAACCGCCTGTTTTATGTTAACAAGGTGATCATGTGTATCGGAAAGCACGCCGATTTTCATATAAACCTCCTGTTTAAGAATAGTACCGGATAACCGAACCTGTTATGATATATTTATACCGATAAGGTAACAATCTTCAAGACCTTAATCTATGGAGGATAAAGACATGAAAAGGATAGGAATAATCGGCTTTGGTATCATGGGTGAATCCGTAGCTGCCAGCCTTTTAAGGTACGATGGAAAATATGAGATCGGCATTCTGGAGAAGAGGGGGGAAAGGGTTGTTTTGGCCATGGAGAAATACGGTCTTATTGCACATAAAAATGCAAAGGCCCTTATGGATAATTCGGATATTGTTATAGTTTCCGTTAAACCTCAGGATATATCTGCATTGCTTGGTGAGATGGAGTCATCCTTTTTAAAGGGAGAAGCAGGTAGTATGACCGGTACGGACATTATCCTGATAGTGGCTGGTGAGAGGATGGAAGTATTTAAAAAACAGCTCGGGGTTAAGAATATTGCACGGTTCATGCCCAATATATCGGTAAGAGTGTCCGGGGCACCGGTCGGAGTATCCTTCCCGGAAGGAATAGATGATGGATTTAGACTCGATGCCCTTTCTATTGCCGGTGCACTCGGAACTGCATTTGAAATCCCTGAGGATCTTATGCCTGCGTTTACGGGTTTATCCGGTTCCGGAATAGCATTTGTTTTTAAGTTTATTCATGCTCTTGCCCTTGGAGGTGTATCCTCGGGTTTATCTTATAAAAAGACCTTACATATTGTTACCGCGATGTTTAAGGGAACTGTTGAACTGCTCGAAAAATCCGGGAGGGACCCTGTCGATCTTCTGCACGATGTCATTTCCCCCGCCGGAACAACAATAGCGGGGATAACGGCTCTGGAAAAAAATTCTTTTGAGTATGCTGTTATGGATGCTGTAAAAAGTGCCGCTCTCCGGGCAAAACAACTTGAAGCTTAGTGTACGAACCGGTATTATCTATGAATGCTTGATTATAGATTTATTAAAGAAAACTTAAGAGAAGTAAAAGAAAATGTAAAAAATCGTCGTGTCGATGCGGACCCGGAGCTTGTGGCGGAGCTTTATGATGAGAGAAATGGTCTTATACATGATATCGAAGATTTACGCAAGAGGCGGAACGAGAATGCCTCGGGGATGAAGCGGAAATTATCTTCGGATGAGCGTGAGAAATTAATCGAAGAAGGTAAAAAATTAAAGACCCGGATTTCCGGCTTAGAGAAAGAGTTAGAGGTAGTCGAAGGTAAACTGTATATCGAAGTGTTAAAAATCCCCAATATGAGCCATCCGGATGCTCCCTTAGGCATGGGTGAAGAGGATAACAGGGAGATAAAACACTGGGGTTCGGTTCCCGATTTTGATTTTACACCTAAGGACCATGTTGAAATCGGAAAGGCTCTCGATATCGTGGATTTCGATACCGCCACGAAGGTCTCGGGTCAGAAATTCTACTATTTAAAGAATGAAGGAGTGTATCTCGAACTGGCACTGGTTCGGTATGCGCTCGATACTCTTCGTGATGAGGGGTTTGTGCTGATGATAACCCCTGATATTGCAAAGGATGATATAGCAAGCGGAATAGGTTTTAATCCCAGGGGTTCGGAGAGCAATATCTATCATATAGAGAATACTCAAGTATGCCTTGTGGGAACAGCAGAGATAACCCTCGGAGGATACTACGCGAATAGTTTTATGGATCCGGGAAGTTTGCCTGTTAAAATGGCAGGGCTTTCGCATTGTTTCCGGAAAGAAGCAGGCGCAGCCGGCCAGTTTTCCAAAGGTCTCTACAGGGTACATCAGTTTACCAAAGTGGAGATGTTTGTGTATTCGCATCCGGAGGAATCCGGTAAGATGCATGAGTATTTGCTCGGCATCGAGGAAAAGATATTCCGGGGTCTTAAACTGCCCTACAGGATCGTCGATACCTGTACAGGTGAGCTCGGAGGGCCGGCCTACAGAAAGTACGATATGGAAGTATGGATGCCGTGCAGGGGCGAGAAAGGCGGCTGGGGAGAGGTTACAAGTGCATCCAACTGTACCGATTATCAGGCACGAAGGCTCGGAATTAAAATAAAAGAAAAAGGCAAAAAAACATTCGTTCACATGCTTAACGGTACAGCTATTGCAGTTTCACGGGCTATTGTAGCGATTTTAGAGAATTATCAACAAAAAGACGGTTCCGTAAGGATACCCTCCGCTTTAACGGGCTATACCGGGTTTACGGAGATTCAGCCTAAAAACTAACCGCACATTTTGTTAAGTGTCTGTGCAAGGAGTTTTTTATATTCCTTTAACTGGTACTGAGTTTTTTTTGACATTTCTTCGCTTACTGTATTTTCCAGTTCTTCCCTGCAAGGAAGACAGAGGTTTTTGTCTAAAAATACAGAGTAATTCTTTTCTCTTACTGCGCCGGGTATCGCCTTTTTGCATGCATCGCATGTTATGGTAATCATTATTCCTCCTTGTCAAAGTATTTTATGATAACAATGTAGCGCAAAAGAGATATTTTGTCGAGTAAAAGATATATGAAAGAATAGACTAGTTCTTCTTATATTTGGTACTATGAGCTAATTCAAGGATATAAAAAGATGTTGAATCCCATAGAGGTTTTGCAGGGTGAGGGTATTTCTGTTCTGTTATCGCGTTATTCTGCCCTGGCCCGGTATTTTAATATAAAGAGAACCGGTGATATATACCTTCTGACGGAAGCTGAACTACCCGGGCTTGCCCGTATTTTTGAAAGCATGGAGTATCCGGGGCTGCCTCTTGCGGATGCATTGTTAGAGTACGGCGGCAGACGCTATTTTTTTAAATGCTGTGAATCTTTTAAGGATACGGCCATAGAGCCTTTTCCTGTGCTGGAACTGCTTTACAATCCCGGAACGGGAACCTTTCTGGATCCTAAAAATATTTACTACTTGCTTCGTTTAAAGGTAATAGAGTCGGCAAACGGCCGTTTTTCCGGCTGGCTTGTTGTTTTCGAAGCGGCAAAACTGATATCCCAGTTTCATTATAATATGGAAGATGTGATGATGTATAAGATCGACTGGCATACGAAGCCTCCTGCCGAATGCCAGAAGGAACTCTTAATAGAGCTCATGGCCGGCCGGTACCCGGATAAGGGATTAAAGTTCCTCATGGAATCAGGATTTATAGAATCCTGCTGGCCGGAGATATTCAGTATGGCGGAAACGGAACATTCCAGAGATTATCATCCGGAAGGTAATGTATGGGAACATACGCTGGAAACTTTAAAATACAGAAAACAGTTTAGTCCGGAACTTTCGATAGCGCTTTTCCTGCATGATGTGGGGAAGGCTTTTTCACCTGAATTCGGGCAGAAACGTTTCTACGGACATTCCGAAGTCGGTGCAAAAATAGCTTCGAAATTCCTGTACAGGCTTGGTTTTAAAAATGATTTTATAGAAAAGGTTAAATTTCTTATAAAGTATCACATGCTTCCCGGTGCGCTTAAGAAGCTTCCATTGTACAGAACAAAAAAACTTATGGATTCCGATCTTTTCCCGGTGCTTCTTGAGGTTTACAGGGCGGATATATCCGCTTCGTATAAGAATCCGGAGGATTACTACGAGGCATGCAGGATATACCGCGGCTTTTTAAGGAATAAAAAGAGTATGAATAATGTTTATTACCTTTGATCTTTTACCGGTCAGGGGAATTCATAGCCAAAGAATGTTTATATTTTTCGGGCAGGATTACAAGGCTTTGAATAAATTGTTTTCTTATAAAGAATAATTTGCCGCTTACGGAAATGATAATTGCATCCTTAAGATCTGCAATGTATATTCCCGTATATTGTACCGATTCTGATGCAGGGTAATTTACAGATATCATAATTTTACTGTTTTGGGTAATCGAAGCAATTGCTGTTGTTACCGGGCGGTTAAAATCGATCTCCGCACCAAGGTTCCATGCGCCGAAAAACAGTGTAATAAGAAGAATCCCGATGGAAATCCGTTTCACTTTTTATACCTCCGTGTTTATAGAATCGGAAACCGGGAAAGATGCTTTAGAATAAAGCTGTTTAATCCTTCAGACTAAAGTACATGCCGGATGAAGGAATGGTATTTTAGATAAAATGCTTAAGGATGAAAGTTTTTAATTCTTCTATCGACGGATCGATGATAATCGAACGCTTCGGACGATCCATGAGCATTTTTAAGGTATCAGGTACTTCGGGTTCTCTGCCTGTTGCTCTATATACGGTTTCCGTAAATTTACCCGGATGGGCCGTTGCAAGGATCATTATTTTAACCTTATCATTCTTTAACAGGTAATTCCGGGCAGCCCTGTAACCTACAGCGGTATGCGGGTCTATAAGAATCCCGTACCTTTCATAAACCTCCCTGATGCTCTGTATCGTTTCCGTATCCGTTATTGCTTCTCCGTGAATAACAGAGTTCATGTCCCGGTTATTATTGTTAAAAAGCGCTTTTAGCCGTTCGAAATTACTCGGGTTCCCGACATCCATTGCATTGGATAGAGTGGTTATCGAAGCCCGCGGAATAAACAGGCCGGATTTTAGATATTCCGGTACAACATCGTTTACATTTGTTGCGGCTATGTATCTTAAGACGGGCATACCCCACCTGTGTGCCAGTATTCCTGCCGTAAGATTGCCGAAATTACCGCTTGGAACGCAGAAAACAATATCTTCGGCATTGCTCTTGTATGCGAGGTACCCGAACATGTAGTAAAAGGACTGCGGTATAAGCCTTCCCGGGTTAATCGAGTTTGCAGAGGTCAGATTGATTTTCTTTCTCAGTTCCGTGTCGAGGAATGCTTCTTTTACCATCCTCTGACAGTCGTCGAAGGAGCCCTTTACTTCCAATGCCGTAATATTATGCCCGAGTGTGGTAAGCTGTTTCTCCTGCAGAGGGCTTACCCTCTTTGAGGGATAAAGTATAACAACGTCTATATTTCTTTTTTTAAAAAAAGCTCTTGCCACGGCACCCCCTGTGTCCCCGGAAGTGGCTACAAGGATAAGAGCTTTCCTGTTTTCCTCAGATAGAAGTTCTTCCATCGAAGCGGCAAGAAAAGCGGCGCCGAAATCCTTAAAGGCGCAGGTCGGACCGTGGAAAAGCTCGAGAAGAGAAATATTTGTATCAAGGATATGAACCTTCGGAGAAAACGTGAAGGCTTTTTCTATAATACTTTCGACTGTACTTTTACTTATTTCCGGAGAGAACAGCCTTAAAGCGGCACTTCTGCAGAGCGTTTTAAAAGAGACGGAACTGTTAAAGGTGTTAAGAATATCACCAAGATCATAGTCTTCCATGGGATTGTACAATCCTCCGTCCGGCGCAAGCCCTGTAAAAATCGCCGTACGGAAATCGGTTATACTGTTTAAGCTTCTCGTACTTATGAATTTCATCGTTTCTCCAGTACTACAGGTCCCTTTTTATTTACCCTGGAAATATATAGATTGCAGTCCAGGCCTGCCTGTTTAAATGATTCCTTCATTGCAGCACCGGCTGTCTCTGCCGTATTTAATGTGGAGCACAGGGCAAATACAGAGGGTCCGGAACCGGAGATAGAGCACCCGAGAGCTCCTGCTTCTAATGCAGCAGCTTTTACGGCATCGAACCCCGGAATTAGCAGGGAGCGGACAGGTTCCACTATAACGTCCTTTAAAGACCTCCCGAGAAGATCGAAATCTTCCTTATACAGGGCTGCAACTAAAGCGGCAAGATTTCCCCACTGACTTATCGCATTTGAAAGGCTTACCTCTTTTTTTAGTATTTTTCTGGCATCGCCGGTATTTACCTCTGTGTTCGGATGTGCAACGGCGCAGGATATACCTTCGGGAACAGGAAGTTTAACTACATCGGGAGGATCATAGCTTCTTATAAGTACAAAGCCGCCTAAAAGTGAAGGGGCTGTATTATCACCATGCGCAGCCCCGCATGCAGCCTTTTCCGCCTGCAGTGTGTAGGGAAGTAAGTCTGTCATCCGGAGCGGTTCTCCGGCAAGTATGTTTACCCCGTACACGGCGGCAACGGAGCTTGCAGCCGAACTTCCCAGCCCCGAACTTAACGGCATCTGCTTGTGAAGTTTAATATCGATGCCGAAGGGCCAGTCCATGGAATGTAAAAAAGATTTAATGGCAACAGCTGCTGTATTTTTTTCCGGATCGAATGGAAGCATGCCCGCATCTCCGGTAATATCGGTTACCCGTACCTTTTTTTCCGGTTTTACGGTAAGCTCCACCGTATCGCCAGGTTTTTCCAGGGCAAATCCCAGAACATCAAAGCCGGATGCTACATTTGCAACTGTTGCGGGAGCGAATACTTTTATATACGACAGCCGTTTCACTTTTTAACCCTGTTCTTTGTTCTCTTTATCATCGTTCTCTAAGAAAGCGTGATGGATGGTCTTAAGTGCACGCTGTTCATCGACTTTTGCGATAATAAGGGAGATGTTCCGTTCCGATGAGCCCTGGGCAATCGCAAAAACATTAATCCCTCTGCTGCCTAACGCGCTGAATACCCTTCCCGATATTCCCGGTGTTCCTCTCATGTTCTCTCCGATTATCGCTATCATCACCAGGTCTTTTTTTAGTTCGAATTTCTCTATCCTTTTTGTCTCCAACTCGAGGGCAAGCTCTTCGTTTAAGGAACCTACCGCCCTTTCCGATTCATCTTCACTAAAAACAAGACATACGCTGTGCTCGGAGGAGGCCTGTGAAATCATCATAATATTTACCGATGCCCTGGCCAGTGCTCCGAAGATTCTTGCAGCAATTCCGGGCATGCCTATCATACCTCCGCCTTCGACATTGATAAGTGCGATACTGTCGATGGATGCGATGCCTGTAATGGGGTACGGATGTCCTTTAATTTTATTTACTATAAGAGTACCCGGTGCGGCCGGATTTAGACTATTTTTAATTCTTATGGGTATATTTTTCTCGATTGCAGGAATCATGGTATAGGGGTGTAAAATTTTCGCTCCGAAATAGGATAATTCCATTGCTTCCTGGTAGCTGAGTTCCGGTATTACAAATGCATTCTTTACAAACCGCGGGTCTGCGCTCATTACTCCGTCGACATCGGTCCATATCTCTATGCAGTCAGCTTCCACTGCCGCGCCCACGATGGAAGCTGTATAGTCCGAGCCGTTTCTGCCTAAGGTTGTGGTTATGCCATCCTCTGCCGAAGCAATAAAACCCGTTACAATGGGCAGAGAAACAGTTTTAAGTTCTTTTTTTATCAGGGTATAGCTTATATTAAAATCCACCGCGGCATTACCGTATCGATTATCCGTTCTTATACATGTACGGGTATCTATGAAACCGGCTTTACAGCCGTTGGCATTTAAATATTCGACTGCCATGGCACAGCTCATCCGTTCTCCGAAACTCATTACAAGATCGAGGGTTCTCCTGGAGCATTCCCTTACCAGCTCGACACCGTGCAGAATATCTTCCAGTTCATTAAACATCATCTGAAGCCGGGTTATAATAACGGTCAGATTTCTCGGGCTGAAGATATTCCGTACCGTTGTCAGATGTTTTTCTTTAATAAATTCAATATCTTCCTTATAACCTGAATCGCCTGTCTCCGCTTTTTCCGAGGCACTTATAAGCCGGTTGGTAACACCCTGCATTGCAGAAAGCACTACAATTGTCCGCTCTTTTTTAACGGAGTCACGGATTATGCCTGCTACGTTTTTTATTCTTTCGGAATCAGATAGGGAACTCCCCCCGAATTTTACAATTTTCATCCTTATATCCCTGAAATTTGATTTTTCCAAGGATATAACGAAACAGAAAAATATTCTATACCTGTTATTAAGAAGCTGCCTTTGTACAACCCCCTTTTCCCCGCTGCTATTATTCGTCAGGATATCGTTACAAGAAAGCGCTCCTATACTATAGACAGCCTGATGGATCATTAAGCTTTAAGTGTTTTCGCCGAAGTGCAGAATCTAAGACTTAAGAATTTCGCTAATGTACAGGTTATAAGAAAACAGAAATCTGTTAATGCACTACTCTTCAGGTTTCAGGAAAATGTTACTCAACCAAAAACCGGACCGGGTATTCGTGGAGGATATTCAGCTTTTCGTTAAGATATATTACATCTGGTACAATTGACCCCTATTGTAATCACAACATTACTACTCCGCAGCGGGGTAGTTCATTAATCGATATGGAGAGCTTTAACAAATCCTCCTCTCTTCTTGTTGTAATCATAAATAATCATCGGTAAGTCAACTTTAGGTAATCTATCCCTTCCAATTTCAATTGCAACAGAGACCGGAACGGCAGGAAAAACATGGATTGTTGCGGTGTCTCCGTGATTGTACTTTATCTCACTTAAAATTTTTTTAAATAAAATCCTGAACTCCTCTAATTGTTTTCTATTATTAAGAAACTCATTATTAGGTTCGTCTATTGTTATGGTCCATAATGGTATATCTTTTCCAATAACTTCAATAATTTTCATGGGATCTATTTTTTGAGATAAAGATAGGATTAGGGCTATATCACTTCTCTTTTTTTCTGCCCTTGTTAACCTATATTCTGCTTTTTCCCGATTATTACCCCACACCCAATCGGGTGGTGAACGGTGTAACTGGTAAACCTCGGCGGCTGGTATATCCGACAGAAGATATCCCAGATAGATTAACAATGGCTGTGGGGCAATTCCGAATATAGATAGATGATTTATCAGACCGTCTTTTAATCGATCTCTGACTTTTTGGCCAAATAGCCCGTTCAGATTTTCTTTTTCAACCCTCCAGAACTCGTTTTTGTTATCTTTCCTTGCTGAATTCTTCAGGCTTAACTCGATTGGATCGTATTCTGCCGGATAATATCCATTTTTTACAATTGCATTGTAGGCTTTTTGCTTATTAAGCGGAGAGCTATGTTCCCCTATATTTGCGCCATAAAATATGGCATGAGTTATACGAGTTCTGAATTTATAATATTATAAATATTTGGGAATATCTCTACAATTGCTTGTACAGACTGATTTGAAAAACAACTATCATTTTTTATATCGCAAATCATTAAGTTTCCAATATACTTTAGTTTTTTTTAGAAAATTGTTTTCTCCTGCATAATCAAAAGCAGTTTTCCCGTCGTTACTTGTTAAGTTCGCATCTCCTCCTTTTTCAAGTAAGAGCTTTATTATTTCGGGATTTTGACTGTTAGAAGCAGCATACATTAGAACAGTTATAGAAACCTTAATATATTCTTTTTCAGATTCCTTTTTTAAAGATAATATTTCACTTCCATTCTTTTGGATATAAACTGTAGCATTTTTAATAACATTTAAATCTGCCCCATTTTCTATTGCCTGTTCTACTTCTTTTTTAGTTCCGGAACCAACAATCCTAAAGATGTCATTATCTTCTGCATATATTATGGATAATAAAAAGAGCATACAAATTAACGATATAATTCTTTTTTGTCGAGTAGACATAATATGACTCCTTCTTTAGTAAATATACAATGAGGGGTTCTTCTGGGAACCTTGTGGAATAAAGACATAAAATCTGCTAAGATAAGGCATGGATGATAAAGAATTATATAGACAAATACTTGGAA
>QILZ01000073.1 GCA_003233545.1 Spirochaetales bacterium | reverse complement strand
ATTGCGCTTGCAATGAACAGCCTCGGCACTAAGAGTAATTCGGGAGAGGGCGGCGAAGATGAATACAGGTTTAAAATGAAGCGTAAGGGGGTATCCCTTAACAGTAAAATAAAACAGGTGGCCTCTGCGCGGTTCGGTGTAACATCGAACTATCTTGTTAATGCGGAAGAACTGCAGATAAAGATATCGCAGGGCGCAAAACCCGGAGAGGGCGGACAGCTGCCCGGCCACAAGGTAAGCGAAGTAATTGCCCGGGTAAGACATTCCACTCCCGGTGTAATGCTTATTTCGCCTCCGCCTCATCATGATATCTATTCGATAGAAGACCTTGCCCAGCTTATCTTCGACTTGAAGCATGGAAATCCGGATGCGAAGGTTTCTGTTAAACTGGTTTCCGAGGTAGGTGTGGGAACAGTTGCCGCCGGTGTTGCAAAGGGGAAAGCGGATACGGTACTGATAAGCGGCGGCGACGGAGGGACAGGTGCATCGCCCCTGTCTTCGATAATGCATACCGGAACGCCGTGGGAGATAGGACTTTCGGAAACTCATCAGGTGCTTGTAAAGAGTAACTTGAGAGACAGAATTAAGGTTCAGGTGGACGGCCAGGTTAAAACCGGGCGGGATATTATTATTGCCGCTCTGCTCGGTGCCGAGGAGTTTGGTTTTGCAACAACTTTGCTGGTAACTTTAGGGTGTGTGATGATGCGTAAGTGTCATTTAAACACCTGTCCTGTAGGCGTTGCCACACAGGATCCTGCATTACGAAAATACTTTCACGGCAGACCGGAGTATGTTGTCAACTTTATGCGTTTTCTTGCAGGCGAGGTAAGGGAATACATGGCGGAGATGGGATTTAGAAAATTCGAAGAACTGATAGGAAGAGCCGATCTTCTGGAGAAGAATCCTGATAAAGATCATATCGATCATGAAAAAGCAGAGGGTCTCGATTTTTCCGGGATACTCTACATGCAGAAAACGGACAGGGAAGGAGCCAGACACTGTGTACGCGGACAGGAAAATAATTATCCTGTTTCACCGGATGAAGAAATATTAAAAAGATCGGAAAGAGCGGTAAAAAGGAAAGAGCACGTATCTGTCGAAACGGGCATAAAAAACTCCAACAGGGCGGTAGGTGCCATGTTGAGTTCTGTAATATCAAAGAGGTATGGTTCCGATGGTCTTCCGGAAGATACAATACATGTTAAGTTTAAGGGCTCTGCCGGGCAGAGTTTCGGAGCTTTTCTCGCTCCCGGGGTAACCTTCGAATTGGAAGGGGATGCGAACGATTACTTCTGCAAGGGCTTATCCGGCGGGAGGGTAATCGTCTATCCGCCGGAAGGATCAAACTTTATTCCCGAGAGGAATATAATAACCGGAAATGTAAACCTTTTCGGCGCCACATCGGGAGAGGTCTTTATTAAAGGTATGGCGGGAGAACGTTTCTGCGTGCGAAACAGCGGTGCCATTTCGGTTGTAGAGGGAGTCGGCGACCACGGGTGCGAGTACATGACCGGCGGACGTGTGCTGATTTTGGGAGAAACAGGTGTTAATTTTGCAGCGGGGATGAGCGGTGGTATTGCATATGTGCTCGATAAAAATCAACTCTTCGATACGCGCTGCAACCTTGAGATGGTCGATGTTGAGCATATCGTGGAGGAGAAAGACAAGTCGTTTATACGAAAGTATATAGAGAAACATGCGGAATATACAAAGAGCAGGAATGCAATACAGATTTTAAATATGTGGGAAGAGATACTGCCGCTTTTTGTCAAGGTAATTCCGCTGGAATACAGGGAAGCCCTTATCCGGATAAGGGAAACGGAAGCTAAAAGTCCGGAAACGGTAAGTGTCACAGAGGAGGTGCATGCATAATGGGACAGGCAACCGGTTTTATTGAATTCGGCAGAATAAAGAACCGTTACAGGGATGTGGAAAAGAGGCTCGATGACTACAGAGAGGTCGTACTTCCCGTTCCGGAGGAGGATCTGCTGTGCGAGGGTGCACGCTGCATGGACTGCGGTATTCCTTTCTGCCATTCCTTAGGGTGTCCTTTGAATAACCTTATACCGGAATGGAATGATATGGTTTACAGGGGAAAATGGTTCGAGGCATGGCAGAGGCTGGAATTGACAAACAATTTTCCCGAAATTACGGGCAGGCTGTGCCCGGCACTGTGCGAGGCATCCTGTACCCTGTCGATAAACAGGAACCCCGTATCTATAAAACAGATAGAACTTGCAGTAATAGAAAGAGCTTTTAAGGAGGGATGGGTGGTGCCGCTGATTCCGGATAGGGAAACAGGCAAAAGAATCGCTGTTGTAGGTTCTGGCCCCTCAGGCCTTGCGGCAGCCCAGATTTTACGGCGGCTGGGGCACGGGGTATCGGTGTTCGAAAAATCGGAGAAGACCGGCGGAATTCTTCGTTATGGGATTCCCGATTTTAAGCTGGAAAAGGAAGTCCTGGAGAGGCGTCTTGAACAGATGAAAGCGGAGGGTGTGGAATTCGAAACGGATGTTGTTATAGGAGAGGATCTTTCCGTAAGATACTTACGCCGCAAATTCGATGCAGTTCTGCTTGCCCTGGGTGCGGGGCAGCCAAGAGATATAGATGTACCCGGAAAAGAGGGCAGAGGGAAAAACGGGAAAGTGCTTTTTGCCCTCGAGTATTTAAAGCAGTCGAATCTATGCGTAAGCGGAGAAAAAAAAGAAAACGAAATAACTTCCGCAGAGGGTAAAAATGTACTGGTAATCGGAGGCGGAGATACCGGCTCCGACTGTGTCGGAACTGCATTACGGCAGGGCGCGGATTTTATTACACAGGTAGAGATTCTCCCAAGACCCGTTCTGTGGAATAATCCCTATAATCCCGGATGGCCTTCCTGGCCTAAAATATTCCGTGCATCGACTTCTCATGAGGAGGGTGAGTTTAAGGGAAAATTAAAGCGTGAATGGTCTGTTCTGCTTAAAGACATAAGGCGGTCAGATCATGGAAGGGGGTTGGATGCCTGTTTTGTACGCATAAAATGGGAGGCTCCAGGAGCTTCTGCCAAAGGCGGAGGGCCTCCGTTTTCAGAGATAAAGGGATCCGGGTTTGTTATTAATACCGGTCTTATTCTGCTCGCCATGGGGTTTGTGCATGTGGAACACGGAAGGTTGTTAAAAGATTTAAATGTTGTACTCGATGCAAGAGGTAATATAAAAATAGACCCGCAGTATAAAACTTCGGAGGCCGGTGTCTTTGCAGCGGGGGATGCTCATTCCGGTGCATCACTTGTAGTACGGGCCATCGATCATGGCAGAAAAGCGGCATTTTCCATAGACAGTTTTCTGCAGGGTTAAAAAAAACAGTTTTAAGAACCCATCGTATTCGGGCAGCATGTGCTTCTGCAGCCCGGATTAGTAATTCTCGATAGTTTCCCTTACTTTCTTTAAGAGAGGTTCCGGTGAAAAAGGTTTCTGTAAAAAGAAAATACCCGGTTTTAGAATTCCACGATGAACAACTGTATTTTCCGTGTATCCTGATATGTACATCACCTTTAACCCCGGATATTTTTTTATAAGATTATTTATCATTTCGGTGCTGCTTATTTTACCCCGGATAACCACATCCGTTATGATAAGGTCTATTCCGCTGTGTACCTGTGTACTCAGTTCTATTGCTTCCATGCCGGTTCCGGCCTTAAAAACAGTGTATCCGGCATTTGTAAGGATTTTTGCGGTTACCCTGCGTACAATATCATCATCCTCTACCAGTAGAATTACTTCGGAACCTTTCAGATGGGTATATGCCTGGGTTTTGTTTGTTTTAGTTGTCTGTCTTCCCGGCTCTACTCCGGGAAGGTAGATTTTAAAAATTGTCCCTTTTCCGGGTTCACTGTAAACGTAGATTTCCCCGTTACTCTGTTTTATAATACCATATGCCATGGAAAGGCCGAGACCTGTCCCTTTTCCCGGTTCCTTTGTCGTAAAGAATGGTTCGAATATATGTTTTATCGTTTCCCTGTCCATACCCGAACCTGTGTCACTGACCGCAAGCATAACATAATAACCCGGACGGACATCGAGATGTTCCTTAATATATTCTTCGCCTAATTCCACATTTGCCGTTTCTATGGTTAATTTTCCGCCCTTCGGCATGACATCCCTGGCGTTTACTGCGAGGTTCATTATAACCTGGTTAAGCTGTCCGCGGTCTGATTTTACAAGACACGGATCCCTGCTCAGGACTATCTCCAGATCTATATCTTCTCTTATTAATCTGCGCAGCATACTTTCCATATCCATAACGACCCGGTTTATATCAAGGATCTCGAGTGACAGAAACTGTTTTCTGCTGAATGCAAGGAGCTGGCTTGTAAGAGTTGCAGCTCTCCTGGATGCTTTTTTTATTTCAGTAAGTTCGCTGATTATATGTTCATCCGTAACCTCTGTAAAGAGGAGGTCGGTATAACCGATTATTGCTGTAAGCAAGTTGTTAAAATCGTGGGCTATTCCGCCTGCAAGCCGGCCTACCGCTTCCATTTTCTGAGCCTGTACAAGCTGATCTTCCACGTTTTTCCTTTGAATAAGTTCATTGCGAAGATTTTTAAAGAGACGTGCGTTCTCCAGTGCTATGGCAATCTGGTCCGCCAGAGTATAAAGAAATTCTTCGTCTTCCTTGCTGTAAACATTTTTGCTGTAGGATTGTATGGAGATTACACCTGTTATCCGTTCACCGATTCTTAATGGTACTGCAAGTAACGTAATGGGAAGTTCGGCTATTTCCTGTTGTTTAATATCCGGGGAGTCTTTAAGATACTCTGACAAATTTTCTATGTTAAGGGCTTTTCGTGATTTTATTACCTGTAATGCCGAGACATGTCCTTCGTTTAAATGCTTTCTTGCAGGTTCTTTCCGTATTTTTTTATCTATAAAAATTCTGTAATCGAGAGTTTCATTCTTTTCATCGTACAGGGCAAGATAAAAAACGTCGAAGCTGAAGAGATCTTTAATTATTCCGTAAGCTTTTTCTAAAAGTTCATCCGATTTAAGAGTTGTATTTACCGCTTCTGCCATAGTGTTAACTGCAGAGAGTCTTTCCGCCTGTCTGGTTGCTTCCCCGTATAGTTTTGCATTCTGCAGAGCTACTGATAACTGGTCCGCCACTATGTTGAGTATATGGATATCCTCATCGGAAAAGGCATCGATTGCATCGCTCTGTATATCGAGAGCGCCGATTATGATGTTTTTCTGCTTTAAAGGAATTGTACATTCCGATTTTGTTTTTAATTTTATTCTATGTTTTATATAGTACCGGTTGTTATTGACATCAGGAACATATTTAACCTCGCAGTCCTTTATTGCCCACCCTATAACGCCTTCCACGGGGTATTGTTTATTTGTGATTTTTGCCATTTTGTTTTTGCCGGAGAAAGAATAAGCCCGGAGAAAAAGGGAATTTCCATCTGTAAACCAGATGCTGTTATTGTAGTAACCCAGTATCGAACTTATCGATGAAACCGTTGTACGGAGAAGCTGTTCGGTATCGAGCTCTCTGTTTATGATTCTGCCAACCTGTGATACGAGTTCCAGAAAGTGGACTCTTTTCTTAAGTATTTCCCGCATTTTTTATAAATGTATCCCGATTTCCCATTTTATACGGTTTAACAGCTCGATAATAGGAATGCATAACTTTTACCATACCTGTTTATCAGTATAGATATAATTAAAGAAAAATGCAAACCGGAAATAATTTCGGGTTAAGGGTGGATTGTATGGAAAAGACACTTTAAGTATAATAAAATAAAAAATGATAGAAAAAGAAACAGATTTGTTTAAGCCCGTTAAAAGTTATCTGGAACATCAAGGCTATAAAGTACATGCGGAAGTCGATCGGTGTGATATTGTCGGGATAAGGGAAGGGGAACTTACTATTGTCGAGTTAAAGAAGCATTTTTCAGTAGCATTACTTGTCCAGGCAGTGGAACGGCAGAGGATAACAGACAGGGTCTATGTTGCCATACCTGTTCCGGACGGCAGAACAGTACCTTTTAATTACAGCGGAATGGTGCTGCTTTTGAAACGGCTGGGAATCGGATTAATGCTTGTTAATACTTCCGGTACTGCTTTCAGGGTGGAGGCTGCTTTACACCCCTCGAATTATACTGTTTTAAAAGACCGGAAACGGCAGAGAACGGTGTTCCGGGAGATTAAAGGGAGGGTGGAAGAGTATAACACGGGTGGAAGCCGTGCCGCGGATAAACAGATTACTCTTTACAGGCAGAATACGGTTCAGATTGCCCTGTATTTAAATATTTTAGGTCCGTCTTCTCCTGCAGTACTGCGCTCGGCGGGTACCTGCCAAAAAACCGGTTCTATCTTAAGAAAGAATTACTATGGCTGGTTTGTAAAACCGGCAAGAGGACTTTATGAGTTAAGCAAAAAAGGACAGGAAGATTTAAGCGATTATCCCGAACTTGTATCATATTACAGGAGCCTTTTTTATAAAAAATTGCCGGAGGATGGTGCTGGCGGTAGTAAGGGTACGGGTATTTGAATCCGGAGAATAATGGCGCATATCTGCAATGACGCAGGGATAAAAAAGGAGTTTTGAAACGAAACATAAAATTATAAATGGTGATAGCCGGCAAATGATCGAACTTGAAGATAAATCGGTTAATTTAGTAATTACTTCACCACCATATTGGCAATTAAAAGATTACGGAACTAAAAATCAAATCGGATATAATGACAGTTATGAAGAATATATCAACAATTTAAATCTTGTCTGGAAAGAAAGTTATAGGGTTCTCAATAATGGGTGTCGTTTGTGTGTAAATATTGGCGATCAATTTGCAAGAGCAGTATATTATGGCAGATATAAAGTTATTCCGATACGAACAGAAATAATCAGGTTTTGTGAAGCTGTCGGGTTTGATTATATGGGTGCTGTTATCTGGCAAAAGAAGACCACATCCAATACAACCGGTGGTGCTTCATTAATGGGAAGTTATCCAACGCCAAGAAATGGAATTTTATCTATTGATTATGAATTTATTCTGTTATTCAAAAAACTCGGAAAGCCAATAAAACCAACTACAGAGCTAAAAGAACAATCAAAAATGACTAAAGAAGAATGGAAAGAATATTTTGCGGGTCATTGGAATTTCGGAGGGGCAAAACAAAACGGACATATTGCGATGTTTCCGGAAGAACTTCCCAAAAGGCTTATTAAAATGTTTTCTTTTGTCGGAGATACGGTTCTTGATCCGTTTCTCGGCAGCGGAACAACTTCTCTTGCTGCAAGGAATTTAAATAGGAATTCTGTTGGCTATGAAATGAACCCGGACTTTATTCCTTACATAAAAAGAAAATTAGGTATAAATCAAGGTGATATTGTTAATTCTGATTATAGCTTTATAAAACAGGAAGATTTAAAGACCGGCTTTAAGAAGGAAATAGAAAAACTACCATATATTTTTAAGGATTTTCACCATTTGGATAAAAAAAAAGACCCTAAAAAACTTCAATTTGGCTCGAAAATAGACCGTAATAGTTCGACAAAAAGAGAAGAATATTATTCGGTAAAAGAGATTATCAGCCCCGAGTTAATTAAATTAAGTAACGATTTACTTGTTAGACTTATCGGAATTAAAGAAAAAAAGGAAACAAACGGAAAATCTATAGAGTTTTTACAACTAAAAACAAAGGGACAAAAAGTTTTTCTAAAATATGATGAAACCAAATACGATGAAAATAATCATTTAATGGTTTATTTGTATTTAAAAAATAAAACATTCCTTAACGCTCATTTGATAAAAAACGGACTTGCAGATGTGGACGTGTCGTTTAATTATAAGAATAAAAACCGGTTTATAAACTATTCTAAAGAGATCCGGTTATGAAAGGTGAACTTTTCATAAAGATCGATGTCCCGTATTCTTGACAATTTTATCATAACAGCCTATCATCCGGTTCGGATTAAGTTTTACAATAATTCGGACCTGCCTGAAGTGCTTTTCTATTTAAGGAAAAAATAATTTGATATCGTCTGTTCAATGTTTGTAAGCTGGTTAAGATGAATTTTGTAATCCTCGGTGCAGGAAGGGTCGGTTTTCAACTGGCCAAATACCTTATCGGACAGAATAATAATGTAGCACTGATAGAAAAAGATCCCGATAAGTCAAAACATGCTTTAAATGTCCTTGACTGCATGGTTATCAACGAACAGGGGAATAATATAGAAACACTTAAGAAGGCCGGCATTAATAAAGCGGATTATTTCATCAGTGTAACCGGCTCCGATGAGGTGAACATGATAGTCTGCAGCCTGGTTGCAAGTGAGTTCCATGTGCCTCACAAAATAGCCAGGATACAGAATATCGACTACTCCGGTACCCGGGTTCTGGAGCAGCCCATCCTTGGCATAGACTATTTTGTTAACCCGGAAATCGAAACAGCGAGGGCGATCATCAGGGCTGTCGAAGGCGGGGCGGTCAGTGATATATTTTATTTTGAAAAAAGCAGCCTGCAAATGCGTAGTATAACGGTGGATAGCTCATCTCTCCTTAAGGATAGATGCATCGAGGAAATTAAGCGTACAATACAGGTAACCTTCCTGGCAGCAGTTATTCTTCGGGAAAACGAATACATCATTCCCCATGGCTATAGCATGGTAAAGGAAAATGATAAGCTGTATTTGATTGCCACCGTAGAAAATTTCGAAAAGATATTTTCCCAAATCGGCAAGGGCAGAATGGAAATGAATAAGATTGTGCTCATCGGCGGTGACAGGATATCTGTCTATGTAGCAGAGCATTTTCTGGAAAACAAGAAAGTGGACATGTCGATATTCGGGAGGCTTTTACGCTATCTTAAGCCGGTGAAAAAGAGAAGGATTAATATTATCGATAGTGATTATGATAACTGCAAACTGCTTTCGAACCGTTTTCCAGGGGCCATGATCTTTAACTCCGATATCTCTGATGAGGGATTTTCCGAGGAGGAAGAGCTGTCCGGCGCCGATCTTGTTATTGCAATCACCGGCAACCAGGAATTTAATATTGTCAATGCCGTTTATGCGAAATCCGTGGGTGCAAGGCGTACAATGGTTCTGGTTAATAAGAGCAACTATGTACACATTGCTTCTAATCTCGGAATCGATGTTGCAGTCAGCCAGATCGAAAGCATGGTCAACTCCATTCTGAAATATATCCGAAAAAGTAATATCCGCAGCGTATACTCCATTTCGAGCGGAAAGGTGGAGGTGCTCGAACTTTCCGTTGAAAAAACAAGCCGGACTATCGGTAAAAAAATAAAAGAGCTGAAGCTTCCCAAACAGACCCTTGTCATGTCTGTAAACAGGGGCAATAATAATATAATTCCTGATGGTGAGCTTGCACTTGAAAACGGAGATTACATAATAGTAATTGCCCGCAAAGAGTCGATTGCAAGAATTGAAGAAATCTTCACAAGCTGAATATGCATATTGGATTAGTACTAAGAGTTTTAGCCATACTCCTTCTCATCATCTCCTTTTTTATGATTTTCCCGGTATTTTTTGCCTTCCATTATCACGAAGAACAGATGATTCCATACTTTCTCCTGTCTATGTTCATTGTTCTGATTATCTCCCTGCCTGTTATCTTTTTTACACGAAAGGGCGCTAGAAACCTCTCTACTAGAGACGGATTTCTTCTCGTTTCTTTAAGCTGGATTTTTTCTGCTCTTTTCGGTGCCCTGCCGCTCTATTTATCCGCTTCCATTCCTCATTTCACGGATGCCTTTTTTGAGGTAATGTCCGGTTTTACAACTACCGGGGCATCGATTCTGACCAATATAGAGAGCCTCCCCAAATCCATGCTTTTCTGGCGTTCATTGACTCATTGGCTCGGAGGTATGGGCATTGTGGTATTGACAATCGCTCTGTTTCCGCTGCTCGGCGTCGGAGCAGTTCAGTTAATGAAGGCGGAATCCCCGGGACCGACACTCGATAAACTGACGCCGAAGATCACCGAAACGGCGAAAATACTCTGGTACATCTACCTGACTTTTACAGTTGTGCAGACTCTGCTGCTGATGATCGGCGGGATGAACCTGTTCGATGCTCTGACCCATACCTTCGGCACACTGGCCACCGGTGGATTTTCCCCTAAAAACAGCAGTGTCGGTTATTACAACTCTGCGTATGTGGATATTATAATTACCGTGTTTATGGTTTTAGCCGGAGGAAACTTTGTGCTCTATTACCGGGTTATAAGCGGCAATGTTAAAAAGCTGTTTACTAATACGGAGTTAAAAGCGTACCTCGGAATATTCATAGCAGCGATGCTGATTATCGCAGTCGGCCTTTACGGGAGGGAGTATGATACCTTTGGGCGCAGTCTCAGGTATGCAGCTTTCCAGGCGGCCTCCATCCTTACTACTACAGGATATACAACCGCGGACTATGCAGGCTGGCCCTTTTTTACTCACGTGGTATTGTTCATACTGATGTTTATCGGAGGTTGTTCCGGCTCTACCGGGGGAGGGATAAAGGTTATCCGCATTGTCACTCTCTTTAAACAGGCGATAAACGAGATGAAATTAATCTCCCATCCGCGGGGTATCTTCAGCATCAGGCTCGGCGGTAATGTTCTTAAGAAGGATACGGTATATACAATTTCCGGCTTCTTTTTTCTCTACCTTTTAATGCTGATAATTACAACTTTCGTAGTTGCTTTAGGAGACAATGACATCGTTACCTCGATGAGCACTGCTCTGGCTACAGTTGGTAATATAGGTCCGGGTTTTGGCAAAATCGGACCCACTCTGAATTATGCATTTTATCCCGGCTATATTAAATGGTTTTTGAGTTTTGCCATGATGGTGGGCAGGCTGGAAATATACACTGTACTGGTTCTATTTACTTCGAAGTTCTGGAGAAGATAGAAAACAGGGTACCACCTTAACGTATAAAGCCCGGATATTATTTTTTTAAAACCTTCAGTATGGAGTAATTCCAGTGGATTATTTCCGGTTCGAATATCTTTTTATATTCCTCAAAGATTGTATCGTACCTTTTTTTTATTCCATTGGAAGTGCTTATCCTGGGAACAACAACATAGTTGTAGTCGGAAAGGGAACCATAGGCTTTGCGGTTGTCGGGCTGCCTGTCCGTGAACTCATGTTTGGTCAGGATTAATAGTTTTGTTCCCTGTGCACTTTTAAGAATCGCCTCTTTAATCTTTGTTTCTTCTCCTGATTCCACATAGAGTTTGCCGTCGAAAATATAGGATGTTCCCATAGCGATGTAATCAAAAACCCCGGCATTACATAGAAAATCAGGATCACCTATTATGGTGTATGTTACGGGATCGACTTTTCCGGAGGGTGTAAACACCTGGATGGTATTGTAATTTACCGCAGGTTCTAAAAGACGTTTTAAAGAACCTAAGTTGTGCGTGTAAATAGAGTATTTAAACGGGTCATGCCAGGATCTCTCCGCTATGATATTTGCAAGGTGATAGATTGTGCTTCCGGCACCAAGCAGTATTTTTATACTGCTTTTTCTGTTGTCCTGCAGGTCGTTTTTTATCTTATCATATACGGCATTGGCAACTTTTATTTTTTTACTTACATACAGGTGCTGTTTCTGATAAAACTTAAGCATTCTGTCGTATATGGACAGATAAAAACTTCCCGCGCCTTTCCCGTCCCTGCTGAAAAGACGTACACCGAGATCTTCTTCGTAGCGTCTTAACTGTGTGTATACCCAGAGATTGCTTCTGTAATTTACATCGCAGGTATCCTTTAAGTAATCCTTTATGTCTTCTATAGGAATCTTAATATCACAGATAGATTCGACATTTCTTTTTTCATATTTTTCCTCGAACATAAAAAATATACGCATTACAAGGTCTTTCTGTTTAAGGCGGTGTTTTCTTGAATTTTTTTTATGCAGCTGCCCGGGGATGTTGTCCGGTGATATATCCGTATCCTGTTTGTGCCGATCCATGTTATGATTATACAATAACTGTGTTTCATCTGTTAACCGAAAATTAACAAAAAACTAATATTTATTTAACAAACAAATTCACAACCTATGTCGCGAAATGATTTTATCATGGTTTTTGATGTTTTCATGGTACAATCGAAAAAACTTAAATAAAACAGGAGGAAAGTATGAAAAAACATTTTTGGGTTTTCTTTATTGTCATGCTGTTAGTTTTACTCCCCTTTACCGTATGGTCGAAAGGTCAGCAGGAAAAGGGTGCGGTTAAACTGACTATAGCAGGGAGGGACGGAGGATACGGCAAGGCTATGCAGTTAGCTGTCGATGGGTATTCCGCATTGCATCCCGATGTAAGTTTCGAAGTTCTGAAACTTCCCGGAGCGAGTCTCTATGAAAAAGTGGTTATCGATATGAAAACTTCTGTAGGCACCTACGATGTTATTATGATCGATGATCCTGTAGCAACACAGTTTCAGAAGGCGGGATGGCTTGCAAACTTGGACGATCTCTTTAAGAAAAGCGGGAAAAGTCTCGATCCGGATATCATATCTACCGCTGTAAAGCTCGGAAGGTATCCTTATGCAGACAATGGCACCCTGTATGCCCTTCCCCATGTGGGAAATGTGGAACTCTTTGCATACAGAAAAGATATTTTTAATAAACTGGGACTATCGAAGCCTGCAAAATGGGATGATGTTCTTACAGATGCAAAAATGATTAAACAGTCGGAACCGGATGTATACGGCGTAGTTTTCAGGGGTGTAAAGGGTAATCCTATAGTAGCCGGATTCCTCCCGATCTACTGGGCGTTCGGTGCGAAGGTTCTAAAGGACGGGAAACCGGCTCTTGATTCACCGCAGGCTTTAAATGCACTCAATTTTTTCCTGAAACTTAAACAGTATGCACCGAAAGGAGTATCCATGTACAACTCGGCTCAGGTTAAGGATGCACTGTACGGCGGGAAGGCAGGAATCGTAACGGAGGTGTGGCCTAGCTGGGTTCCCAAGCTTAACGATCCGAATGAATCCCTTGTGGTTAACAAGGTGGAAGTTACAACTCATCCCGGTGAAGTGGAAAAATCATCACCGATGATAGGTGTATGGCTGCTCGGCATCCCAAAAGCTTCCAAATACCACGATACCGCATTTGATTTTCTGCTCTACATAACCGGTAAAGAGATGCAGGTAAAAATGGCGGATGAATTCGGTATTGCGCCGACACGGGACAGTGTGTATAAAGTATCAAAACTTATATCAAAATATCCGTGGTATCCGGTACAGGCGGCTGCCCTTAAGAATGCCGTAGGCAGGCCGAGAACGACAAAGTGGAGTGAACTGGAAAATATCTTCGGGACATATTTACAGCTCGCTCTTATTGGTTCCATGAATGCACAGGATGCGCTTAAGGAAGCCAATGCAAAAATGACGGAAGTCCTGGAATAGCATCCGCTGTATCCGTTGCATCCGTTGCATCCGTTTAAAAAGATATAATATAAAGGCAGCTTCCCGCTATAATGGAAAACTTAAGTTTAAAGTTAAAAAGCGGAAGCTGCCCGAATTTTTTATTAATGAGAAATAAACCATGAACAGTAATTTTTATCTAAAGCGAAACATAAAAAACAACAGCTTTTACTATATGATATTTCTGCCGGCTTTTATTGTTATTGTCTTTCTTACCGTTTATCCTATTTTTAATGTTTTTCACATGTCATTCTTTAAGTACAACTATTTGTCGGACACGAAAAAATTCCTCGGATTTACAAATTTTATAAGGATAATTACCGACAGGCTTTTTCAAAAATCCTTTATAAATACAATTATCTTCTCTGCTGCAGCTACTTTTGCCGAAGTGGGTATCGGGCTCTTTCTTGCCCTTCTCTTTTACGGCTTTTTTAAAGGGAAACGGCTTTTTATGATAATGGTTATTTTTCCGATGATGATATCGACAATGGTGGTCAGTTCCATCTGGAAAACTCTTTACCATTATGATATCGGGCTTTTTAACTATATTCTTAAAAGCATAGGTCTGCATCCTGTTGGATGGCTTATAAATCCGAAGATGGCTCTTTTTTCGGTGATAATTGTAGATATTTGGCAATGGACACCGTTTGCATTTATTATTCTTCAGGCCGGGTTAAATACGATTCCGGGAGAGATTTTCGAGGCGGCGAGTATCGACGGGGCCAATTATTATAAAACAATTAAGCTTATTACACTTCCGATTCTTTTTAACCAGATACTTCTGGTAATTCTTTTAAGAACGATAGATACGTTTAGAATTTTCGGGAAGGTCTATGCACTTACCCAGGGAGGGCCGGGTAATGCAACGGAGACGGTTACCTACTATGTGTATAGAGAGGGATTTACCTATTTTAACCTTGGAAGAGCGTCCACAGCATCAATCTATATTCTTATTGTAATTTCTTTAATATCCGTGCTCTACATTAGAAACATTATGCGGGAGGAAAAGTAATGGCAGGTACTTCGCTGGAACGGAAGGGAATAATATTCCGGATTACACTGATTATTATTCTTATTATTGCGATTTTTCCCGTGTACTGGATTGTTATTACGTCTTTTAAAAGACCTGTGGAGAATATATCTCCGGTGCCGACCTTTTTCCCGAAGGTTATTACAATTCAGAATTATATTAATGTTTTAAAAGGGGGGTTCTTTAAGTTTCTGTTTAACAGCCTCTTTGTAGCTTCTCTGTCCACACTTTTTTCTCTCGCAATGGCGTTTTTAGCTTCCTATGCCCTTGTCAGGCACAAATTCCCGTTTAAACTCAACTATATATTTTTAATCTGGGTTCTCGTGGTAAAGATACTGCCGCCGATTGTACTTGCAATTCCGCTTTATACGATTTTTACATCGGCTCATCTCATTAACAGCAGGATAGGGCTTGTAATAGTGTACCAGGTATACACGCTTCCATACTGCATCTGGATGCTGTTCGGATTTTTAAAAGCGATGCCTGTCGAGTTCGAACAGGCTGCGGAAATAGACGGCGCTTCCAAATTTAAAACCTTAACGATAATTGTGATTCCTCTTACAACAAGCGGGATAATTGCAACTGCTATTTTTAGTATTATCGTGGCATGGGATGAATTTCTTTTCGCACTGCTATTTATAAGGAATCCTGACCTGTTAACCCTTCCCCTTCGTATTGTCAATTTTATAACGGAATACGAAACATTGTGGGGTGAGTTAATGGCAATCGGACTTATGACAACATTACCCGTACTCCTCTTTTCCGGATATGTTTACAGAAGAATGACGGAAGGTTTTTCCTTAAGTTTAAAATAAAGAATAGATGCATGAGGTAGTATGAGTTTAAAAATATTATTTCTAGGTACTTATGGGGCCGTACCTTCTTCCTTCAGCGGGAATACATCGATTGCCGTATCTGTAGAAGGCGAGTATATCCTGATCGATACTTCGGGGAATCCGGTTCAGGGAGTAAAAGCCGCGGGTATCGATCCCGGTACGCTTACTACAGTTGTATTAACTCATGCGCATGTCGATCATATTTATGCTTTTCCTTCGCTTGTTCACACAATGTTCTGCATGAAGCGGA
Source organism: Spirochaetales bacterium (assembly GCA_003233545.1). Classification (GTDB taxonomy): domain Bacteria; phylum Spirochaetota; class Spirochaetia; order SZUA-6; family SZUA-6; genus SZUA-6. The sequence continues at coordinate 4,186 of QILZ01000073.1, read as the reverse complement.
GAACACCATTAACGGTAATCTCGGATCCTGTTACCACAGAAAGGGCGCAGGAACTGCTTGGTTTTTTCGGCTTAAACAGGGGAAAGATCGGTTTTGATATTGTTTATGGAAGAAAAATAGCGGATTCCGGCGGTTCCGTAAAAGCAGGATATACAGTCGATCTGTTTCCCGGATCTCACAGTGTGCCGTCCGGTATGGTTCGGATAAAAAGTAAAAATTCAGGTTTATTTTATACGGCGGATACGGGCTCCATAGAAGCTATCTGCGGATTAGCCGGAGGATGTTCTGCCCTGGTACATGAAACCTCGGGTTCCCATGAAAATATAAAAAAATTGTCGGCGGACGGCCACAGCTCGGGATATCAGGCAGGGGTTAATGCGGCATGTTCGGGAGTAAGGATGCTCTTTCTCTGTCATTTCGGTTCCTGTAAAGATTCTAATCCGGAAAGTATGGAACAGGAAGCAAAAAAGGAGTACAATGGCAGAATCATTATTCCGGAACCATTCAGGTGGTATGAGCTTTAAAATAAGAATATGTTTAAATGGGTAATATATGCGAAAAACGGTGTAGTGGCAACTTCTAATGCCCTTGCGGCTCAGGCGGCGGTTTACTGATATGGATTACGGAACGGTGTGGAATGTAATTTTAAATAATGTACTTGCACTTACCATACTCATAATTATTCTGACTTCGATAGTATCGGCATTTATCAGGCAGAGAAGCCGCGACAGATGTCTGCATGATTTTGAAAATTATTTTGTGACATTGATAATGAAGAACGGAAAAACGATAAGCGGTAAATTAAAGCTGTACTCTTCCGGCATGGAATTTGAATTTAAAGAACCTCTTTACAATAAATATTCGTATATTATTTCCTATGTCGAACTGGAAAGGGAAATGCAGGCTTTACACAGGTATCACTGGGATCTTACCCTCAAGAATATGAAGCAAAGAGAAAAAAGTATTAAAAGAACATACAGACCGAATATAATAAGAAGAACCGGAAGAAGTTTAAGAAATATTGTAAATACTCTAAGGGATGCTTTTAACAAATCATTAACTCTTTTCATAGGCAGTATGGGAAATAAAATTGCGGGAGGGCGGGCAACAAAGGATATGACCTCTGTGGGTACGTCTCTTGTGGATATTTTTGTAAATGCCTACGATTCTGTTCTTGAAAAATATATAGGTAGAAAGATAGTAGTGCAGATAGAAGAAAACGGAAAATTTAATGAATACGAAGGAGTATTAAAAGAATATACGTCAAAATACATGGAATTGTTAAATGTTAAGTATGACTTTACCGGGGACAGTGGGGGAAATATATTAAAACGCGGTTTTAAAAAGCCTGTTTTTATCGATATTATCGCACCAAGATCCGTCATGAAAATAAGATACGGAGGAAGGCCGGAAAAGCTTTCCCTTAAGGATATGTTCGGGCTTTCCTGAGCCGTATTTTTTTACGCAATGAATAAAGTTTTTCTGCTGAACCGCCGTAAATCCGTTGTTTAATTTCCGAAAAGTTTATCGAAATCTCTCTTTGCCTGCTGTTTTTTGTCCGTCTTATCTGTCCCTGCCTGTCTGCTGTCCGGGACAGTAGTTCCCGGATATCTCTTGATGCCTGAATTATTTATTTCTCTGTACTGAAAAAACTCACAGAAATTCGCCCTGTCTTTTTCATGCACAGGTTCGGTAACGGATTCGAGGCAGTCCCAGTGTGATCCTTTGCTGTAAAACCTGCAGTTACAGCATATTTTCAGGTCTTTAGAACATGACGGACAAATCGAGGAACGGTAAACCCTGATACTGTCATCGATAACAGAACCGCAAAAGTGGCATACTTTCATAATGATTCATTATAGCCTGCGGGATTGTCAAAGTAAATATTTCCGGATAATCGTTATGATAATTTTAATTTTACCCCTTTACACTGCCCATGGTTAATCCTGATACGATAAACCGCTGAAAAATCAGGACAAGAATAAAGGGCGGCAGGCAGGCTATAACACCGGCTGCGGAAATCTGTGTAAAATCGTGAATATACTGGCTGCCCAATTCGGCAATAAAAAGCGGAAGGGTTACGGCATTTTCTGTGCGGGTAAAAATTAATGCAAGTATAAATTCATCCCATGCAAGAAGAAAAGCAAGAACCCCGGTAGCCACAAGACCGTTAGCGGAGAGGGGCATTACGATTTTAAAAACCGTCTGCAGGCGTGTAAGGCCGTCTATTCTCGCCGCATCTTCCAATTCTTCCGGCATGGTCAGATAAAACCCTCTCATAATCCAGATGACAAAACCGAGCGTAAAGGATGTATAGAGAATGATTAAAAGCGATCTGCTGTCGAATAGATGAACATCCGCGCCGAAGAAGTTTATAAGACGCGTGTCTATAAGGTTTACAATTATGAAAAAGGGAATAATAAGCGTTATTGTCGGAAGCATACGGATAAACATAAGGGAGAGAACCATTGTCTTTTTAAATCTGAACTCTATGCGGACAACGGCATATGCGGCTAATGAACCGAAGAATAGGCATATTATCGTGGTTACAGAAGCGACAATTAAACTGTTCCTCATTGCCGCAAGGAATCGTGAGCTAATGTCCTCTTCCGGGTTAAAAAATGAAAGGTAGTGTTTAAAGGTTGCATGTGAGGGAATCCAATGCCCGAGCCTGTTGGAAATAAGTTCTTTATAGGGGAAAATACTGGAAAGAAAGAGCCATGCAAGTGGGAGAAGTGTCCAGAGTAAAATGATAATTATTAAAAGGTAAAAGCTGGTTCCTTTAATTATTTTTTTTGTTGAGACTTTCTTTACCATACCTATACCTCTTCCTTATAGAATAGTTTTATATATATAAGCGTGAATCCCATAATAAACAGGGCAACGAGAAATGAAAGTGCCGAGCCCTGTCCGAATTTGAGGAATTTCATTCCCACTTCGTAGGTATAAATACCGACAACCCTTATGGAATACTGCATAAGGATGTAAATGATATCGAAGACCCTGAACAGCTCCATGGTTCTAAGTACAAGAATAACGAGGTATATGGGTTTAAGGTACGGATAGGTAATGGACCGGAATTTCTGCAAGGAATTTGCTCCGTCTATCGAACCTACTTCGTAGAGATTCTTAGGAATTTGCTGAAGCCCGGCAAGCAGAAGAAAAACAACTAACGGCATTACCTTCCAGGTATCCGCAATAATTATCATGTTCAAAGCTCTCGGAACTCCCATCCAGTTAAAAAAAGCTCCGAGCAGGGGTACATTGGCAAAGGGTGTATCGAAGCCGAGCCATACGACATTGTTATCCTTTGCCAATAAACCCAGCACTTTTAAGAAGCCGTTAAGAGCTCCGAAGTTGTTTCCCGCATATATCCATTCCCAAAGCCGTGCATTAACAACCGTAGGTACCGCCCATGGAATAAGAATAAGCGCACGGACAAGGGAGCGTGCAAAGAATTTTCTGTTTAAAACAAGGGCGACGCCGGTACCAAGAATTAATTCGATGATTAAAGACACTATGGTAAAGTAGAGTGTCAGTTTAATGGAATTCCAGAATTCCGGATTCTTAAAGAAGAAATTGTAGTAGTTTAATAACCCGCGCCACTTTAAGTTAATTCCGCCTAAGCGTGGGGTTGCCTTATTTAGTGAGATTACAAAGGAGAAAAGAATTGGCATCAGAATAACTATTAGAATTATGAATACCGCCGGAAGAACAAGAATTAACAGCAGACTTTTTGTACTCATTTCTCTTTTTGTCATATTTACTCCTAAAGAATGTCAGCCGAAAATCAGATTCGGCTTTTGCCTCCTGTAAAACATTATGAAAACCCGGAGGAACTCTGATGCAGTCCATCTACGGTTCCCCCGGATATTTTAACTTTTATGCGGGTATTAAATTAATGTCAGAGCTTTTCAATTTCAGCTTTTGCTTTGTCGAGTGCCTCTTTCGGTGAAAGTTTCATTTCAAGCGCACGGTGGATATACTTCTGTAAAATCGCTGATGTTTCCGTGTATTGGGGAACTCTCGGCCTGTTGTGCACACTGGCAATTTCTTTTGCCTTAATTGGCATGGTTGGATCCATCTGTTTTGCATAACTGCTGTTTGCAACAGATTTCCATACGGGCATTTCCGTTAAGTATGCACGCTGTACGATCGGGGATGTGCAGAATCGAAGCCATTTCCA
>QILZ01000066.1 GCA_003233545.1 Spirochaetales bacterium | reverse complement strand
GAAGGTTGGTTTTAAGTGGATCATGAAAAATCGGACAGAATAAGAGGTATGTTCAATAGTATTGCAGGAAACTATGATAAGCTCAACAGGCTTATGTCCTTCGGACGGGATAAGGCATGGCGAAGATATGTGATCGATCTTGCAGATTTAAAGGACGGTAAAAGTCTCCTCGATGTGGCCACCGGAACAGGCGATATAATTATCGAGGCGGTAAGAAGAAATAAGAATATATCTGCAGCAGGAATCGATTTCTCCGAATCTATGCTTAAGGTAGCGAGGAGAAGGATAAATATAAAAAATGTCAGGCTGATAAATGCCGATGCCCTCTCCATTCCTTTTAATGATTCCTCTTTCGATGTGGTCACTTCCGGTTTTCTGATGAGGAATGTTCAAAATATCCCCGAAGCCTTTACGGAACAATACAGAGTATTGCGTCCCGGCGGGGTAGTTATTTGTATGGATACGACTCCGCCTGAAAATAAAATATCGACGCCATTTATCAATCTGTACTTTAACATTGTTATTCCGTTTCTTGCAAGGATAATATCGGGAAATTCGAGTGCATATTCATATCTCGTAGAATCCATGAGAAATTTCAAAAGCGCAGATGAACTTAAGAATATCATGGAAAAAACCGGGTTCACGGAAGTCACATACCGCAAATTCATGTTAGGTACAATTGCGGTGCACTCCGGGAAACGGCCTTAGAAAGAGATTAAAATGATTAATAATGATAAAGAAAGAGGAAAAGTTAATGCATGGATTCTAACGGCAAGGCCTAAAACACTCCCGGCAGCCATTGCCCCGGTAGCAGTGGGTTGTGCCCTGGCAATTTCTCAGCATCGATTTAAATTACTCCCTGCAGCGGCCGCCCTTATAGGAGCTCTTCTGCTTCAGATCGGTGTAAATATGGCAAACGATTATTTCGATTTTATAAAAGGGATCGATACGTCAGAGAGAACCGGGCCGGTGCGGGCCGCAGCAAGCGGATTACTTTCTCCCGGCGAACTGCGGCTGGGAATTCTGTTCATACTTTTACTCGCCGTTACAGACGGGCTTTATCTTATTTATGCTGCAGGTATCCCGGTTCTTGTTATAGGGATATTTTCCATTATGTCCCTGCTGGCATACAGCGGAGGCCCCTTTCCTCTTGCATCACATGGCCTTGGAGATCTTTTTGTCTTTATATTTTTTGGAATCGTGGCTGTCTGCGGAACATATTATGTACAGGTTCTATCATTAGATAAAATCGTACTTATTGCATCCATTCCGGTCGCTTCCCTTACTACCGCAATCCTCGTTGTAAATAACTACAGGGATATCGAAACAGACCGTAAATCATCGAAAATAACTCTCGCTGTAATCCTCGGAGAAAGAGGAGCAAGAGCAGAATATATACTTCTCTTCATTTCCGCCTTCCTGGTTCCGGTTATACTGTTTTTGATGAAAGCTTTCAACGGATGGATATTCCTTCCCCTTCTGGCTGTTCCTCTGTTTATTCCGCTTCTAAAACAAATGTCCGGAAAATACTCGGGGAGCCTGTTAAACAAAACCCTCTCCGGAACTGCAAAAACCGCTCTGCTCTACAGCCTGCTTTTTTCCATTGGAATAATACTCTGATGTCAGGGAAATAAGAAAAACCCGGCTTGCACCGGGTTTTTACTAATCTGATATGGCATGTCCGCCGGATATTTAAAGTCTAATAAGGCCTGTCCGCCAGGTATTTAAAGTATTTATACGTCTCCTCCGCTTCTTTCCGTGCAATAGCGAGAAGCTTTTCCGCACGTTTCATATCCATATTCTTGAGAGACCGGAATCTTATCTCGTTGTCCATGTATTCCGAAATATCTATGGACGGTTCCTTCGAATCCAGTTTCAGCGGATTCTTCCCCTCTGCCGCCATTTCCGGATTGTACCTGAAGATATTCCATGCACCTGACTGAACCGCAAGTTTCTGCTGGTTCAGTCCAAGCGCCATATCGATCCCATGTGCTATGCAATGAGAATATGCAATAATCATCGAAGGACCATCGTATGCCTCCGCTTCTAAGAAAGCACGCAATGTTTGAATTTTATTAGCACCCATGGCAACCCGTGCTACATATACATTTCCGTAACTCATAGCCATTAAGCCCAGATCCTTCTTCTTAAGAGGCTTTCCTGCCGCGGCAAACTTCGCCACAGCTCCGACCGGAGTTGCTTTGGACATCTGTCCTCCCGTATTGGAGTACACCTGCGTATCCAGAACAAGAAGGTTGACATTTTTACCGGAAGCTATGACATGATCCAATCCTCCGTAACCTATATCATAGGCCCAGCCGTCCCCTCCTATTATCCAGATCGACCTCTTTATAAGATAATCCGCTGCCGAGAGGAGCTGTTTCGCATCCCCTGTTTTTACACTTCCGAGCTGTTTTTTCAGTTTTTCGACCCTTTTACGCTGAAGCTCTATTTCCTCCTGTGTCGACTGGCCGGCACTGTATATTTCTTTTAAGAGACTTACATCCACACCATTACCATTTGCCTTTACAAACCTATCTACCAGTTCATAAGCAAACTCGGTTAGTTTATCACTTGTAAGCCTCATTCCGAGACCGAACTCCGCCGCATCTTCGAATAATGAATTGGACCATGCAGGACCCCGTCCGTCGCTCCTGACAGTGTACGGAGTAGTCGGCAGGTTCCCTCCGTATATGGATGAACAGCCCGTTGCATTTGCAATAATGGCCCTGTCTCCGAAAAGTTGACTCATGAGCTTTATGTAAGGAGTTTCACCGCATGCCGCACAGGCACCGGAAAACTCAAACAGGGGTTTTAGCATCTGCGATCCTTTTATAGTATTGTACTTAATGAGTTTCGGATCGGTTTCGGGAATAGTTTCGAAAAACCTGTAATTTTCTACTTCACGGTCCCGTATGGGAATATACGCTTCCATATTGATCGCTTTTCTGTCGGTTTTTACTCCGTTTTCCTTCTTATAAGCGGGACACGTATTTACACAGAGCTCGCACCCCGTACAATCCTCGGGAGAAATCTGCAGTGTATATTTTAACCCTGCAAGATCTTTTCCCTTCGAATCTATGGAATTAAAATCCTCAGGTGCTCCTTTTAAGTTTTTCTGATCATAAACCTTTATCCTGATTACGGCATGTGGACATACATATGCACATTCACCGCACTGGATACACGTTTCCGGATCCCATACAGGAACGTACTCCGCCAGATTACGTTTCTCGTACTTTGTCGTCCCTGTGGGGTATGTTCCGTCATCCGGAAGTTTGGATGTGGGAATTTTATCTCCCCTTCCCGCAATTATTTCACCGGTGACTTCTTTAACAAATTCGGGGGCATCTTCCGGCACGGGCGGTTTCATATGCAGCTCACCCTGAACCTCTTTCGGATAGTTTACCTCTTCTATGCTGTTTATTGCAGCTTCCACAGCTTTCATATTCATGGCAACAACATCCTCACCCTTACGGCTGTAGGTGTCTTCTATGGACTTTTTTATAAGTTCGATTGCCTTATCTTTTTTCAGAATACCGGATATAAGGAAGAAAGCTGTCTGGAGAATTACATTTATACGGGAACCAAGACCTGTATCTTCCGCTATCTTGTTAGCATGTATCTGATATAATTTTACTTTTTTATCGATTATCTGTTTCTGCACCTCGACGGGAATATGCTCCCATACCTCATCCTTGCCGTAAGGCGAATTTAACAGGAATGTTCCGTTATCCTGCAATTTATTCAGCATATCTATCTTTTCGAGAAAACTGAACTTGTGACAGGCAACAAAACTTGCCTTCTGTATAAGATATGTACTCTTAACCGGATCTCTGCCGAATCTTAAATGCGAAATCGTAAGTGCACCTGATTTTTTAGAGTCATATACAAAATACCCCTGTGCGTAGTTATCCGTAGCTTTTCCTATTATTTTAATCGAATTTTTATTGGCACCGACTGTTCCGTCGCCTCCGAGTCCGAAAAATATGGCTCTGTGAACTTCCTCAGGCTCGGCCGAAAACTTTTCGTCCCATTTTAGACTCGTAAATGTCAAATCGTCATGAATTCCCACGGTAAAATGATTTTCAGGTTTATCCTCCTTAAGATTATCGAGTACGGCTTTTGCCATTCCATCGCTGAATTCATTGGAACCAAGTCCGTACCTGCCGCCTACAATAACAGGGTAATCCATCGAAAGCTCACCGTTTCGCATAGCTTCACCTATGGATGATCTTACATCCTCATATATAGGTTCACCCATAGCACCGGGTTCTTTTGTCCGGTCAAGAACAGCGATAGCTTTAACCGTAGAAGGTAAAGCACCTATAAAATGCTTTATGCTGAAGGGCCTGAATAGCCTGACCTTAATAAGACCGACTTTTTCACCCTTGCCTGCAAGATAGCGTACGGTCTCTTCCATAGCTTCCGTGCCCGACCCCATCATTACAACAACTCTCTCCGCGGAAGGATCTCCCACGTAATCGAACAGGTTATACTTTCTTCCGACAACAGACCCGAATCTCTTCATTACCGAGTCCACAATATCAGGAGCTGCGGAATAGTACTTATTTACCGTCTCGCGGGCAGCAAAAAACACATCGGGATTCTGTGAAGTTCCCCTGATTACAGGTCTTTCCGGGTTTAACCCGCGCATCCTGTGAGCGAGAACAGCATCTTCGTTTATTACAGCTCTCATCTCATCGTAGGAAATTTCCAGTACCTTCTGTATTTCGTGCGATGTTCTGAAACCGTCAAAGAAATGCAGAAAAGGAATCCTCGTTTCCAGTGTGGACGCCTGTGAAATCAGAGCAAAATCCATTACTTCCTGAACGGAGTTGGAAGATAAAAAAGCAAAACCTGTGCTTCTTGTTGCCATCACATCACTGTGATCGCCGAAGATCGAGAGCGCCTGAGACGCCACGGAACGTGCCGCAATATGGAAAACAGTCGCTGTAAGTTCACCGGCTATTTTAAACATATTGGGTATCATCAGCAAAAGCCCCTGGGACGCTGTAAAGGTAGTTGTAAGTGCCCCGGTTGTCAGGGCTCCGTGAACAGCTCCGGAAGCACCGCCTTCCGACTGCATTTCAACAACAACAGGAATGGTTCCATATATATTTTTTCGTCCCTGAGCGGAAAAATAATCGGAAATCTCACCCATAGGAGAAGAAGGAGTTATAGGATAGATAGCAATAACCTCATTTGTCGCATGCGCAATCGTCGCCGCGGCGGTATTACCATCTATCATTACAGTTTTACCAGCCATTTTTTAATCCTCTTTTGTTTATTAAGATTGATTTACTATATTCTAATAATATTTACCGACTATTGCAATATTTTCCATAATAAATTTTAACAGCGGCATAACTAATTTTTATACCCCGCTGATTCTATTTACATTCGGGTACGCCAATACCTGAATTGTCCGATTTCCACATAGAAATTTCACCTGAAACACTTTGTTCCCTGAGAACATTAAGTCATAGTACCATACGTAAGCAGTTGTTACTTTCAGGATAATCTTTTTTACTGTCCGGATTATTTTTTCTGCAATATTGATGCGGCATCTACGAAACATGGTTATTCGGAACCGAAACAGGCATAGATAAAGGACAAATGGGACAGAAAAACCCGGCTTCCTGTTAAAAAAGATAATAAAGAAAACACTATAAAAATATATGATTACTATATTTTACTATTCATCTATTAATAATTGGTCTTATTATGGTATTATATTGGATATTATTTAATCGAAGAGGTTCGGAGATGAACAACATTAAATTCTGCTGAATCTTATAACTATGTTTGATGATATAAGCTAAATCATCGAGCAGGATGGGCGGTATGGCTGAAACACTTCATTCCATGACAGCATCGAGTCGTATTGCAATACGTAAGCAGTTGTTATTTTCAGGATAATCTGTTTTCCTGTCCGAATTATTTTTTCTGCAATATCGATGCGTCATCTGCGAAACATGGTTATTCGGAACCAAAGCAGACATAGATAAAGGACAAATAGAATAGGAAAACCCGGCTTCCTGTTAAAAAAGATAATAAAGAAAACACTATAAAAATAAGCAATTACTACTTTAATTCGACTCTAACTACATGTTGACAATTGGTTATTTTATGGTATAATATTGGATATCATTTAATCGAGGAGGTTCAGAGATGAACAAAAAGATAGAAAAATTGAAGTGGCTGGGATTGGCTGGTCTTGCACTGGCTTTCCTTCTTGCTGCTCCGGGCATTTTTGCCGGTGGTCAGAAGGAAAAGGGTGCAGCAGGAAAAATTACGCTGACTTATTGGCCAATCGTACCTACTATTGCACACTGGAAAACTGTCGGACCTGCATGGAGCAAAGACCATCCCAATATCAGGATAGAATATAGCACAGCCGCAAGCAGGGCAGAATTTGAAAAGAAGCGTCAGGTAGCAATGGCTGGAGGAGAAGGCCCTGACCTTCTGGAAGTATGGAGAGGTTCCGACCTTGAGCACTACTCCAAAATGCTGGAACCTATAAAGCCGTGGGCTGACAAGTCTTTAGGCGCTGGATGGGAAAAACAGTTTGCATCATTTGCTATTGCCAGTGTTACAGCAAAAGATGGAAAAATTGTCGCTTTACCAATGAACATGGTTGCTGAAGAATTTGTTCTTTACAATAAATCGCTTCTTGATGAAATCGGAGTAAAGGGATATGATCCGGCTCCCAAAAATTATGATGAATGGAAGAAACTTTGTGATGAAATAACAACAAAAAGTAATGGTAGTGTTATTCCTGTAGCCTATGGCGGCAAAGAAGCATGGCACATAGTTGACACTTTCGTATATACAGCTAACCAATTTGCTCAAGGTAAGATATATAAAGCACAGGAAGGTAAAGTAAAATGGACAGATCCTGTGTTTGTTAAAACAATGAAGGTAATGAAGAAGTTGTTTGACAACATTTATCAGAAGGGTGCTGTTGGTATCAATGAGTATCCCGATACAAGAGACCAATACTTCTACAGTAGAAAAGCAGCAATGTTTGTAACAGGTTCATGGCATATAGGTGGTTGGGGACTCCCTGGCGGCGAGAAAGACGGTACAAAAATTGAGGAGGACGCAATCGGAGCATTCCTTTCTCCCCAGACCGGAACTAATCCACCAAAGCCAACTTTTGAAGTTGGAGACATGGTAGCAATCAATAAGGACTCGAAGCATAAAAAAGCTGCATGGGAATTTGTAGAATGGCTGACTTACGGGAAAGGTGCTGTAGTATTCGCAAACCTCATGCAAGGAAGCCCTGTCAAGAAAAATATAAAGATTACTACTCTTAACAAGCTAAGAACTAAAACTGAAAGGGATGCTGTTAAATGGCTGCTGCCAGTGCTTCAGACTTCAGAGGGTGATATGAGATTGGCCTACAAAAGTATACAGGATGCTCTTGGAGCGTCTATCCAGAATGTTGTATTTGGCAAGAACATAAAAGATGAATTAAAGAAAGTGCAGGAAGTATCTGATAAAACGAAGAGATAGTAATTGACAATCATCATCTAAGTTTGGCAAAGTAGCACAGAAGCTTAGAGGCGAGGCAGGTAAAGCTACCTCGCTTCTAAAATATATAGTATAAAAGTTGAAACTTCTAAATAAATATTAAAGCTCTTTAACCGGGGGAAAGTAGTGAAATGACAAAAGCAAAAAAAATAAGTTTAAAGAAACTTGAACCTTACCTATATATTCTTCCGGCAATGATTGTATCCGGTTTGTTTCTTTATTATAGCATTGGCTTTGTAATATATATTAGTTTCCATGACTGGGACGGCTTGTCGTTTAATATGCCTTTCGTGGGACTGGAAAACTACAAGTACCTGTTCACAGACTTCAGGATGTACAAAGCGCTGTTTAATAACCTTTTATATATGTTCTTTGTGGTAGGATCACAGGTGGTACTCGGTCTATTTATTGCTGTATTGCTAAAAGCAAAACTAGTAGGGCACACTTTGTTCAAATCACTGTTCTTCTTTCCTACAATATTAGCCCCAATATTAATTGGTGGCGTCTTTAATATTATGATGGATCCTAACATGGGAGCTATAAACAGATTTCTTAAATATGTTGGTCTTGGCTCTTTTGCGATTCCCTGGCTTGCAGACCCGAGGTATGCCTTAATGTCCATCATACTTGTAAGTATATTCAACTGGATGGGTTTTGCCATGGTTTTATATATTGCCGGGTTGCTGGCAATTCCTGATGACATATATGAAGCAGCAAAAATTGATGGTTCAGGGTTTTGGAATACACTATTTAAAATAACTATTCCAATGGTAAGAGGCACTACTGCTACTATGATAGTTATAGGTATTGTTGGAAGTCTCAAGGTGTTTGACATTGTAGTAATTCTTACTAACGGTGGTCCTGGATATTCTACGGAGGTTATGAGTACTTATCTATTTAAGAGATTCTTTAACGATTTTAACGGAGGTCTGGCATCAGCTACCGGAGTATTAATTCTGGTATTGGCTTTGGTTATGTCAATAATCCAGTTAAAGATATATGAAAAATCAAAGCTAACTATGTAGGAGGTGCTCAACAATGCTTTTTCGTATAAGGTTTCATCCGAAAATATTAATTCAGGCAATACTCATTTTATTTGCACTGGTTTGGTTATTCCCCCTCGTTGCAGCAGTTAGTCAATCTCTAAAAATTCAGGGTTTAAAAAATTATTGGGATGTTTTAAACTATCCGAAAATAAACCTGCTACGTGTGATTTTTAACAGCTTTGTTATAGCTATTGTTACCAGCGCGGCAGTAGGCTTATTGGTATCGTTGGCGTCCTTTTCCTTCTCAAAAATGAAATTCAAGGGGAAAAGTGTTTTATACTACATGCTTCTTGCCTGTCTTTCTATTCCACCTGCAGCAATTATGACACCAATGTTTATTTTAGTTAAAAAATTCGGACTAATGAATTCACTATCAGCGGTAATTCTTCCGGTTATAGCGTTACAGGCTCCGTTTATGCTTTTAATACTAAAGAATTATTTTGATACAATTCCTTCGGCTCTCATCGAGGCTGCACGAATCGACGGATGTTCGTCATTAAGAGTATTCTATTCAATCGTTTTACCTTTGGCCGTTCCTGCACTGGTAACAATAATGATGCTTACTTTTATCAATGCATGGAATGAATATCTTATTCCTTTGCTGTTTATTAAAAGCACCTCGAATTATCCGGTGACTCTCGCAGCTACGTACTTTACGGGAGGAGGAGGTATACATCAGACACCAAAAATGCTGGCACAACAATATGCAGCTTTGATAATGATGACTATACCTTCAATTATTATATATATTTTCTCTCAAAAGTACCTTCAAGCTGGTCTTACTGCCGGGGCACTAAAAAGCTAGTTCAGTATATGTAACAAAACAAAGTATCCGCCTGCAAACAGATTGCATTGATGTTTAATAAGCAGGTCAACGAGTCCTATGCTTTTTCTTAAAATCACTTACCTTATTTAAGTAGTCCGTTTTTAACTGTGCTTTAACCTCTTCGCTGTTAAAACTGTACTTAATAGCCGAGAGATTCAACGCAACAAGATCGTCGATAGTAAACCTGAGATAATTCATCGCCTTATAGTAATCCCCGGTAAGGTCTATTCCCTGGATCGAAGGATCATCCGAATTGATTGTTACGGGCACGCCCTTTCTATACAGCTTACCAATGGGGTGATGTCTTTCATCTTTCCATGAACCGGTTTGATAGTTTGATGTGATGCATTGTTCGAGACAGACCTGCTTCTCTTTTAAGAAATCCTGTAAAGCAGGATCATGGATTGTAGATATACCATGGCCTATTCTTGCCGCGTGAAGCTCTTTAATAGAAGCCCATATCTGTGACGAAGGGCTGATTTCTCCGGCATGAACGGACGATTTATACAATCCGTCCTTTTCCACTAACTCAAAAAATCTTTTAAAAGATTCAGGGGGATAATTCGTTTCATCACCTGCCAAATCGATTCCCACTATATCCGGTAAACCTAGCTTTTTAAGCTTATTGTAAAGAGGAATCATTTCCTCCTCGGTCTGTTTGCCCCTGTTAAAGGTTAAAAGATATTTAATAATAATATTTGTTTCCCGTGCTGCTTTATTTCCCGCTTTAACAATAAGACGCGTTACCTCTTCCCTGTCGAAATCATTCTGCAGTGCAAAGTGTTCCGGAGAAAAACGCAGTTCGATATAAAAAATACCATCATTTATTAAATTTTTTACGGAATTATATGTTATCCGGTAAACATCCTCATATGAGCGGTACCAGTCATTCTTAAACTTATCTAAAAATGTAAGAAAATCAGGTTCGGACTCTCTCGGAAACTGTACACTCGCTTTAAATTCCTCAAAATCTCTCGGGGAGTCCAGATTATTTTTTACAGAAAGCTCATACAAACAATCAACAGGAAAAGACCCTTCCAGGTGGCGGTGAAGTTCCACTTTGGGAAATTCCCGAAGAACCTCCTCTGTATACAGCAGCCCGTTTTTTTCAGTTAATTCTATCTCTTCAGCCTTCACGAGCACTCTCCTCCGTTTATACTGCCCCCCCATGCTATTAAATATAGCAACTATTCTTAATATTTCAATCAATTATTATTAACATAATAAACTTAAACATATATTGACCATGCGATAACGATAAGTATATGCTAAAATAGGCTTTTTATACAACAATAAGGAAGAAATAATTGCAAATTACTGTATTGGGGTACTGGGGAGCTTATCCGGCTGCCGGCGAAGCAACATCCGGTTATCTTCTTCAGGGCAAAAGTAAAATAATCCTTATCGACTGCGGTTCGGCGGTTTTATCACAGCTTCAGAGATATATAGAACTTTCCGATCTCGATGCGGTAATAATAACACACTACCATGCGGATCATATCGCGGATATACATTGTCTTCAGTACGCCGTTATGATAGACACCCTCCGGGGAAAGCGGCAGAACATCTTACCGATTTATGCGCACAACGAAGATAAACAATTCGAAGGTCTTACTTACAGAGAATATACGGAAGGAGTAGCCATCCGCTCGGAATCGAACCTCCTAATCGATGATTTTGACTTTAGTTTTATCAAAACCGTTCATCCGGATCCCTGCCTTGCCGTAAAAATTACTCAATTAAAAAAAACGATTACATATACCGCAGATACGGAGTATTTTGACGGGTTAGTCGATTTTGCCCGATATTCCGACATCCTGCTCTCCGAAGCAAGTCTTTACAGAGAATATGAAAACAAAGTACCGGGTCACCTCTCTGCGGCACAGGCAGGAAAACTTGCAGCAGAGGCGCAAGCCGGAGAACTTATTTTAACCCATTTACCCCGTTACGGAGATCATAAACAGCTTATTAAAGAATCACGGGAGTATTTTAAAAACCGGATTCAGCTTGCAGAAAGCGGCTTAATCATAAAATAGAGGGCTCATCTGAATTCGTACATGCCGGATTTTGATATTTGCAGAATCCGTGATTTTCATATATAATCCGGTTAAGCATTATGAATAAGGAAAACAATACCAAGCAGCATAGATTAAAAAGAAGCGAATTAGTAAAGGCAATACTCTTTATATTCTCGGAGGAATATGAAGAAGGCAATGTCGATACAATCTGGGATATAAAGATTCCCATAGAAAAATTACGGTACCTGCTCGAGAGAAAATACAAAGTTAACTATACAAGCAACTCATGGATAAGTCATCAGATCCGAAAGTATGAGAAAAAGATAGGATCGAAACTGTTTCTTATAGAAAAATCAAATATCGAAGAAAACAAGCCATTGATTGCCCTGTACAGGCTTATGAACGCTTTTGATCAAAATCATCATGTATATATTACTTATAAAATTAAAATTGCTAACGGTGTATATGCCCTTGTTCAGAATCATATTAAGAATAACAGGATCGAAAGGCCGTTAAATATTCTCTTAGGCTCCGGCAACAACCCGTATTTCTTTGCCAATATTATTGCAGGTAAATCATGGCAGAAAGATGATAAGTACAACATCTACACTCATAATATAGGTATTATTAAAAAGTTCTGTAATTCACACGTAAATTCAGAAAATATCAGGCTCTTTTCTCCTGCCGGCAGAGTAGATCAGAAAAAGAATACAATTATGGGAAGCGATAATGAACTCTATCTCTCGGTTGATTTTGATTTTATCATACAGTCGACCCACGGCCTGTACAATGGCACACTGTATGTGGACACAGAGGAAGAAGGTATACGCAAAAGAACAATTCTGGAGAAATGCCGGGGCACCAGGGTTCTCATGCTTGTAATGGATGAGTTAACAGACACTCCTGTTCCGAAAATGGTGTCTTTCGGCTCGATAGAGAGTTATGACTACATCGTAATTCCACGGACAAGATCGAACAGAATAAAAAAACATGATGTCCAATTCAATGAGTATAAAAAAATATTAGAGCCGGAGATCATAAATTGGAACTATTGTATTTACAGGCTGAAAAGCTAAATATTCTTAATCATTTTTATCAGGGCTTCGGGAGAGTTGGTCGTTATTCTATCGATCCCCATTTTTATCAAAAGTTCGACCTCATCTCCGGTGGAACCATTATTCGGGTCAACCGTCCATGCGCATGTGCAGGCTCCTTTTTGATGAAAAAATTCCACCCAGTTAAAACCATCCCTATACGACTTTATAAGAAACGAATGACGAATATACCAGATACCGGCATTAGCTCCCAGGTTCCAGAGAGAAACCGCCCGTGAAGAAAGATAATCTTTCGGTTTATTCCAGTTCTGCATGGAAACAGGATGATCATCGAGGTAATCAAAGACATTTTTTTTAAACGGAGGATATCCGGACTCTTCCTTTTCCCTGTAATCGATATAAAATTGAGGATCGAAACCGAGTTTTATACTGCTGTCAATCTCATAAAGCCTCAATATTACCCAGTCTGCGCAGCTTGTTATTATTATCCTTTCTTTTACAGGGTCTATTATTCGGATAAGTTTATTAAGTATCTTATCGGTTACTAAGGAAGACGGGTACATCTTAAAATCAAGCTGCAGTTCCCTGATTCTTTCATCTTTTTCCATTATTTCCACCAGCTCATTTAAAGACGAAACGGGACTTACTTTTTCCTTTTTTTTATTGATATACCATAGATTTTTCATGCCGGACTTATCCAGGTTAAAAAGACTTCCGCGCTTATTGGTAATCGCATCCAATCTCTCATTGTGAAAAAGGAAAAAGTCTCCGTTCTCGCGTGCGGAAATATCCGCCTCTATATGGGGAAAACCGGCACCGGCACAATCGACTATACCTTTTAGTGTATTCGGCGGGTAATTTTTATTTAGCCTTGCACCATGCGCTACAACCATCGGATATTTCATCTGCCTGCTTACTCCATAGATACTTTAAAATGTCTTGCCGTCCGGGTCAAATAAAACATATTAACGTTAAAATAAGAATTAAGCTGTTTAAAGGTTGTCTGCAGGTTATGAAATATATTTCGTTTATTAAGCATCTGCCGGCTTACTATGCAAAATTTCACATAGTACCTTCGATTTGACACATAAAAATTGAAAATATAAGCTTTTTAAAAAAGGTGTGCAATAATACATCATGATTCGGCTTATAAGCACCAATAAAACGTGAGGAGGTTTCTATGAAACGATTGACCTTTCTGATTATTTTACTTGCACTACCTGCACTTATCTTTGCAGGCGGGCAGAAAGAAAAGGCCAAAACTACAGGCCCGCAGACAGTGACAATAACTGTATGGGCAAAAGCTAACAATGTGGAACACTGGAGGGCAGATGCTGCAGTACCCGCTGCCAAAGCTCTTAATGCAGAGCTTAAAAAAGAGGGCAAAAATATAACCGTAGTTGTAAAACCTATTTACGACAATACTCCATGGGGACAGTATAAAAACAAGTTCACCATGGCAGCAGATGCCGGAGAAGGCCCGGACATAATATGTTCCGGGCATGAAGACGTTCCGGTATGGGCACAGGCCGGATATATTATACCTCTGGCAAATTCTGTTTCACAGATTCAGGGTATGTACCCCGAATTCGGGGATGTCATCGACAGTCTGTGGAATGCAACGATGTGGCACCAGAAGGTATGGGCGGTTCCTCAGGATACCGAAGCAAGACCCATGTTTTTCAGTAAAACAAATCTGAAAAAAATGGGCTGGACGGATGCGCAGGTAAAAGCACTTCCGGAAAAGATTAACAGCGGCCAGTTTACTCTCAGCGACTTAATTAAAACTGCTCAGGAAGCCATTAAAAAAGGAGTCGTAAAACCCGGATTCGGTTTCTGGCACAGGCCGAAAAAGGGCGGTGATTATATCCAGTTCTACGTTTCCTACGGCGGCAAAGTATACGATCCTGTTAAGGACAAACTTATTCTGGATAAAAATGCTCTGCTTAAATGGTACCAGTTTCAGAGGAAAGTCGTTACAACCGGCATTACCCCTAAAAACTATATCGGTACGGAATGGAAAATCTGGCACGATACGGTAAGTCACAACAATGCCCTGTTCTGGAACGGAGGAATATGGCAGTGGGCGGATTGGAAAACGAATTATTTAAATGGGGACGAATCCATATTATTCAAGAATGTCGGATATGCTCTTATACCATCTGGAATCCGTGGCAAAGAAGGCAATACTCTGTCGCACCCGCTTGTTTACATGGTAACAACGGAAAAGGCATCAGGTCATAAGTATAGGGATCTTGTTATACGGCTCCTGGCATTTATGACAACAAAAGAAATAAACACGAAACATGCACTCCAAAGTACACACCTCGGGATTCTTAAGTCACAGATGCAGTATAAGCCATATCTCGATGCCAAATTCCTGTCCAGTGTAACATATATGCTTAAGCACAACTGGTATCAGCCCAACGATTCCTACTACGGCCAGTGGTTCGACATAGTATGGAAAGGCATGACGAATGCAGAGAACGGAGTAAAAACTCCGCAGGCTGCCGTCGATTTAGTCGTAAAGGAGATGAAAATCGAACTTGGCGATAATGTTATAATCAAATAAAATTTGATACTATTATGCCGGGTATTTTAAAATGCCCGGCATTTTTCATTTTAAAGGAGTAACAAAGTGGGCAAAGAAACAGAGGAAATAAGAAAAATTAAACCCGGCCGTCCGGACTGGTTCTGGTTCCTTTTTCCTTCTCTACTTCTTATAGTACTGTTTTTCTTTTTACCTATAGTAATAACTCTCATTATATCAGGAACCAATATGAGTTCGACCACCGGTTTTCATGCATGGAAATGGGTGGGTCTTAATAATTTCCGTAAAATCGCCATACTTCCGGAAACGGCAGACCATTTCTGGCTGACGGTAAAATACGTTGCAGTTACTCTTGCCTTTTTCAATATCGGAATGGCTCTCGTTGTTTCCATCATTACAACGCATATATCCAGGGGAACAGGCTTCTTCTTCAGAGCACTGTGGCTTCTTCCCAGGATTACACCTACGGTTACCTATGTAATGATGTGGAAATTCTTAGGAGCAAATGCACCATACGGAGTTTTTAACCAGCTTATCATCCAGCCGTTGGGACTGGCACCGCAGAATTGGGTAGCTGCCTCATCATTTCTCTTTATTGTCCTTGTAAACGGTTATATAGGTGCATCGTTCGGAATGATCATCTTTACTTCGGCAATCGAAGCAATCCCAAAAGATATAACGATTGCATCGCTTGTGGACGGAGCATCCATGCTCCAGAGAATCAGGTATGTAATACTCCCGTATATTAAGTGGCCCCTGCTCTTTGTAACGACATACCAGACCCTTTCGCTTATGACATCATTCGAGCAAATTATGGTACTTACCGATGGACAGTTCAATACCGAAGTCTGGTCCTTATGGGCATACCACAAAGCACTCCAGAATTACTGGGGAAATTTCCAATGGGGCTTTGGGAACGCTCTCGCAGCGGTATTAGTGGTAGTAGGAATTATACTGGGAATTATCTACCTGCGTTATTTTAAGTTTAACGAACTCGTCCAGGATCCCAAGATAGAATCCCTATAGAGGAGAAATCAATAATGAAAATAAATAAGCTCTTTACTAAAAGTTTTCCATATATACTGTTAATCATTCTTACGCTCCCTATTATATTGGGGTATTTGTGGATAGTTATTACGACCTTTTCCACAAGAATTTACGGACTTATACCTGTCGATCAAAGCGGGAACTATTTTAGAGGTTTAACACTCTCCAACTGGACGTTTTTAACGGACAAAACCAAAACACTGAACGTATCGATCTGGCTTTTGACATTTAATACCCTGATTATCGCAGTCGGACTTACAGTCGGTGTGGTTCTTATCTCCATGATGGCCGGATATGCCCTTTCCCGAATAAAATTCCCGGGGCGAAAACCTTTTCTCTCATTAACTTTAATTCTTCACTCATTCCCCAGCGTAACTCTTCTGATTGCAATATATTTTGTTCTTCGCTGGATAGCCAGAATTCCAATCCTGGGCAGAGGGATTCCGATAATCGGGGGATTCGGCTACAATACTCTGGGAGGTGTAATCCTCGTAAGCATAGCATTACAGCTGCCTCTTGGAATATGGCTCATGAAAGGTTTTTTTGATAATGTGTCATGGGACCTGGAAAGGGCAGCCTTAATCGACGGCTGCTCACGCTGGAGGACCTGGTGGCAGATCATGGTTCCACAGATTATGCCGGGAATAGCGGCGTTATCCATCTTCTCCTTCATGGAAGGCTGGAAATCCTTTCTTATCCCGTATTCGTTCATGACAAGCCATGCAAGGGCAACTCTTTCCACACTTTTAAATGAAATGATGTCGGAAAGCTCGCCGACGGATTACGGAACCCTGGCGGCAGTAGGTTTATTTCAACTTCTTCCGATAATCATATTCTATTTATTTACCCAGAAATACCTGCTGAACATATTTTCCGGCGGTGTAAAGGGTACGGCATAAAAATTTAATAAGGGAGGAATATAATGAAAGTAGACCTGATTAATCTAACTAAAAAGTTCATGGGTATTACTGCGGTCAGCAGCATAAACCTCGATATAAAGGATGGGGAGTTCGTAGCCTTCTTAGGACCTTCCGGCTGCGGGAAAACCACGACACTTCTCATGATCTCAGGTATTTACAAACCCACGACAGGGGACATTCTGTTCGAAGGGGAAAGAGTAAATCATTTCCCGCCGAAAGACAGGGATATAGGAATGGTATTTCAGAGTTATGCATTATACCCGCATATGACCGTCTATCAGAATCTTGTTTTTTCTCTGATGCTCAAGCGCAGGCCCAAAGATGAGATGAAGGCGGAAGCAAAGAGGGTTGCGGATATAATGGGAATCGGTACTCTGCTGAACAGGAAACCGGGTCAGTTATCAGGCGGCCAACAGCAGAGAGTAGCCCTGGGGCGTGCATTAATAAAACAGCCGAAACTGCTCCTCTTCGATGAACCGCTGTCGAATCTGGATGCCAGATTAAGAATCTCCATGAGAGGTGAAATAAAAAAACTTCAGAATAATCTCGGTATTACAAGCATCTATGTTACTCATGACCAGATAGAGGCTATGACGATGGCCGACAGAATCGCTGTAATAAAAGACGGAATACTACAGGCTTACACAGTGCCCGAAGAACTGCATGACAAGCCGAAAACATTGTTTATTGCGGAATTCATAGGCAATCCCCCTATGAATCTTTTCGAAGTTAAACTTTTAAGCGAAAAAGGCAGCCTCTACGCCGACTTAGGCAAAGGGGTTAAGATCGGGATACCAAAAACAAGGACACCGAAAGATACACAAAAAGGCGTCATAAAAATGGGCATAAGGCCTCAGGATTTACATGCAGGTAAGGATAAAGGGATTAAAACCGTAATCGAGCTTGTCGAGCCTATGGGCAGGGATGATCTTATTGTATGTCAGCTCGGAGATAAGGATATACATTTTCTAACGGATCCCGGTTTAAAATTGAAAACCGGGAACAGAATAAATATTTTACCTGATATGGAGAAAAGCCAATTTTTTGAGATCGAAACAGGCAAGTCTCTTTTATGGGCTTAAATGAAATGATTACATCGGAGCCCTTAAAATTCTTTACAGGACATGTTCAGGGAATAGCATTCAGTAAGAACTACCTATTCCTGTCTGCAGTGGATAAAGAGGAAAAAACCGGTTATTTCTTTAAAATAGATCCTGTAAGTTTTAGCCTTCTTGATCAGCTTAAATTAAAAGTAGGGAAAATCTATCACCCCGGGGGTATTTCCATATACGGAGGTTATATTTATCTGCCTCTTGCAGAGTATAAATCCGACAGTAATGCGGTTATATTTAAAATAGATCCGGAGAGCCTGAAGATAGCCGCATCTTTTACCGTTGCCGATCATATAGGAGCTGTTACAACAGACGGGGAAGGTCATATTTTCGGTATGAACTGGGATGCAAGGGATATTTATATCTGGAATATGGAAGGCAAAATATTAAAAAAGCTTAAGAATGAGCGGAAAATTGCATATCAGGATATCGAGTATCGTGACGGTAAACTCTACTGCTCGGGAATAAAGAAAACCGTCAGAAAAGAGGGAGTAATAGATATCTACAAATTTGATAGTACGAACCTTATCTTGACTATCATAAAAACACATCCCATGCCTCAACTTAAATTAGCGGAGAGCATTGCAAAGGAGGGAATGACAATTAAAGACGGATACTTTTACTTTGTGCCCGAAGACTTCCCCAAATCCAGGCTTTACAGGATAAAGATGAAACAGTAGGGCAGTACCTGTTTATTCCCGCAGAGAGGTTGTAATAATGTTCCCTCTATAGTATAAAATACTATATTACGGGAATCATAAATGCGGCTGATTGTATTTATAATAAAAAGGTTTTTCAGGCTCATACTGACCGTACTGCTCGTTTCCACGATTATATTCTTTGTAATAAGAGTTATTCCCGGGGATCCCGCGGCAGTTATCGCAGGCATCGATGCAACACAGGCCGATGTTGCGGCCATCCGTGTACAGCTCGGAACGGATAAACCTCTATCGGTACAGTATATCCATTGGCTTAAAAGTGTAGCATTATTCGATTTCGGCAATTCCATGATAACCGGAGAATCGGTTACAAAACAGATATTAAAGCGGTTTCCGATAACACTTACCCTTGCCACCCTGGGCATTCTAATGGGAATGCTTATTGCAATTCCATTGGGTGTAATTTCTGCTGTTAAACGATGGTCTCCGGTCGATTATTTCGGTATGCTTCTATCCCAGATCGGCATGGCCGTTCCGAGCTTCTGGCTGGGAATTATTCTTCTTCTACTATTTGCCGTTAAGATTCCTATTTTCCCGCTCTTCGGATCCGGCGGCATAAAATATTTCATATTACCTTCCCTCTCCCTTGGTTTGGCACGGGCCGCCGTTATTCTAAGACTAACAAGAGCCTCGATGGTGGAAGAGCTGAGCAAGGAATACATCATTACAGCCCGTGCCAAAGGGCTCACGGAGAGACTTGTAAAGTACAAACATGCTTTAAAGAATGCACTTATCCCTGTTGTCACCATATCCGGTATCCAGTTCGGATACATGCTCGGGGGTGCTATTATTATAGAACAGGTTTTTTCACTGCCCGGCCTCGGCAGACTCTTCCTTACAGGAATATATCAGAGGGATTTTACACTTATACAGGGCGGTGTTGTTTTTATTGCATTTGTATTTTCTCTCATTAATTTTTTAGTCGACATACTTTACAGTGTTCTAAATCCTAAAATCCGGGTGGGGTAACCGTGGGAGAAGACGAAATACTTTTGCACATACAGGATCTGGATATAACCTTTGAACCCGGAGCCCACGCCGTTCGCTCTCTTGAACTGGAAATACGGAAAAGTGAAATACACGGACTTGTAGGGGAATCCGGTTCGGGTAAATCCGTTACTTCCACAGCGGTTATCGGGCTGCTCCCTTCTCCCCCTGCAATAATCAGCTCCGGCAGAATTATCTTTAAAGGCAGGGATCTTTTAAAACTCGGCAATGAAGA
>QILZ01000385.1 GCA_003233545.1 Spirochaetales bacterium | reverse complement strand
GCTACTATTCCACTGCAAACAGGGTTAACGATTTAACAGGAAAAGAATGGCTTTTCTGGACACGTTCCGTTATTACAAAGGTATATCCGCCGAATCTGCAGCACAGGCTGAGACGACAGCACGGGGGTCAGAAACCTCCGGAATTATGTGCGGATTTAATAAAGGTATTCACAAAAAAGAAAGAAAGGGTGCTGGATCCCTTTATGGGGGTCGGTGGTACGCTTATCGGAGCTTCCCTTTCCGGACGCAGCGGCCTCGGAATAGAGATTAATGAACGATGGATCGAAATATACGGACAGGTATGCAGATTGGAGGGGATAGATGAGCTTAATACTGTTGCCGGAGATTCATCCGAAGTACTTAAAGATTTATTAAAAAACAAAATCGACAATGAGCTTTTTGATATGATACTTACCGATGTTCCGTACTGGAATATGGACAGGGCTGAAAGGTCGAGAGGAAAATATAAGAAGACCGGCGAAAAAGCACGGGAGGCACCAAAATCGAAATTATCCATATTTAACAGTGAAATATACAGAACAAAGGAAGACTGGCTTTTTAAAATCGGGAAAGTTATCAAACTATCCTCCGAACTCTTAAAACCGGATAGGTATTTGTTAATCTTTATAGGCGATATGTATTATAAAAACAGTTATCACTGCCTTTCTTCCGAGCTTGCAGAAAGGATTTCCCGCATCGACGGCCTGGTCTGGAAAGCCAATATAATCTGGTACGATGTATCGAAAAAACTTCATCTGTACGGCTACCAATATTCATACATCCCCTCGATGATTCATCAGAATATACTTGTTTTCAGAAAAGAAAAATAAATAAATGTTTGTGTTTTTTAATACGGCCTGTCGATGAAAAAAGTATAGATTTATTCTTAAGGAGCATTCTTATATATGGAAATATCGATACCACGGCTGATTTTTGTACTTATACTTATGGCAATTCCCTTAAGTTCCGGAACCGCGTCCGCACTTTACACTACCGATGAGAACAATGACGGCAAGCCGGACCAGTGGTATAATATGAAGCGGAATGTCGTGAGTCACCTTGAAATCGATAGAAATTTTGACGGAAAGGTGGATTATATTGCTGATTTCAACAGCAAGGGTAAGATGACTAAGGAAGAATTCGACTATAACTATGACGGGAAAATGGACGATTTCTACTATTACGACAGCGGTGTACTGGAAAAAGAGGAGATAGATTCGAACTATGACGGGAAAGTCGATATCTGGATTTATCTCTATAAGGGAGTTTATATAAAAAAATATGAAAAAGATACCGACTATGACGGGAAACCCGATATTATAAAAGATTATGAAAAATAAAAGATGGAACAGCACTTTTTTTCGGGATATCATACAATAGAGGAATTACTGAAACAGGGAGAAGTGTCGGGAGTCCTCGTAGTTTCTAAGAAAAATCAAAAAATATTGTCATTAATTCACCTGGCGGAAAAAAAAGGAATAAAGGTAAAACAGGTATCCGGTGATGAACTGGATAAATTCCGGGTCCGGAAATCCGGTGGATACGAAGAAGGTTATACAGGCGGTCATAAGAAGAACAGAGGGGTTCTGCTTATGCTTACGGAATTGCCGGAAAAAAGAGAGAAGAATCTCGATACCGCCCTTGCAGGTATCACCGGAGACACCGCCCTTGTTCTTGTCCTCGATGGAATTACAGATCCCCGGAATTTTGGTGCTATTCTGCGGTCTGCAGACCAGTTTGCCGTCGACCTTGTGATTATTCCATCCAGAAAATCAGCAGGTGTAAATGAAACGGTTTCGAAAGTATCTTCGGGAGCAGCCGTATATGTCAGTATTGTAACGCTTGCAAACACTACGCAGGCGCTGGAAAAGTTAAAGGAGAAGGGCTTCTGGATTTACGGTGCCGATATGGATGGAAAATCTATTATAAAGACGGATTTAAAGGGAAGAACCGCGATAGTAATGGGCAGTGAAGGGAAGGGACTTCACAGGCTTGTAAAGGAGAAATGCGATATGCTGGTTTCTATTCCCTCTTTCGGGCATGTCGATTCATTTAATGTTTCCGTAGCTTCGGGCATTATTATGTACGAGGTCAGAAAACAGCAGGGATATTTTTTGTGAGGTTTATAATTCTTTCTGCAAGATAAACGGAATTTAAAAGCCCCTGTTTCCCTATCCCCATTGTTGCAACCGGAATTCCCTTGGGAAGCTGGAGTATGGAGAGAAGGGCGTCCATACCGGAAAGGCTGCCTGCCACAAGCGGAACACCGATTACAGGAACATCGACCCTGGAAGCAACTACCCCCGGAAGCGCTGCGGAGAGTCCTGCTGCTGCGATAATTACGCGAAAAGAATCCCCGTTTTGTTTTAAATAAGCCAACAGGCCGTCGAGGTTTCTGTGTGCGGAAAAAATCTTCAGTGTATAATCGAGTCTTTTTTCTTTTAAGAGAGTAATTGCAGGGGCAACCCTCTCCGTGTCCGACTCCGAACCGATTAAAAAAAGTATATCCTGCATAAACTGCACTCCGTTATCCGTAAGGGTTGTAAGGTTTAAGTAAGGAAAAATTTTTTCCCTATATCACTTCGGTACCATGCCCCTTCGAAATTAATCTTATCCGTTTCACTGTAGGCTTTCGCTGCCGCTGTAATAGTATCCTTGCCGAGTCCGACTAAAGTGAAGCATCTGCCTCCTCCCGTCATAAGGTTACCGCTGTCGTCTCTGTACGTAGAGGAATGAAAGATAAGTAAGTCTTTATTGTTTCCCTCGGGCAAAGAGGTTACATGAACGCCTTTTTTGTACTCGCCCGGATAGCCTCTGCTTGCAACGACAACTCCTACCGCAGATTCTCTGCTGAATTCTATGGAAAGGGATGAAAGGTTCTGCTGTATAATTGCTTCGGCTATATCACCGATATCGGTTTTAAGAAGCGGAATAAGAGCCTGGGTTTCCGGATCTCCGAATCGAACGTTGTATTCGAGAACCTTGGGCCCTTTATCGGTAATCATCAGTCCGAAGTATAAAATGCCTCTGTAATCTATGCCTTCGTTCTTAAGTGCGGAGAAAGTAGGCTCCACTATACCGGATATAATTCTATTGTTCAATTCGGTATTTATCCAGGGGACCGGCGAAATCGAACCCATACCGCCGGTATTCGGGCCTTTATCGTTATCGCAGGCCTTTTTAAAATCCGAACAGGGGAGAAGAACTTTATAACTCTTTCCGTCTGATAGTGCAAATACGGAGACTTCGAAACCTTCCAGGAATTCTTCCGCTATAAGTGAATCCGACTCAAGAACTGTTCTGCCGAATAGAAGCGCTTCTTCTTTTATTTCTGTTTCTAAAACGCCCTTTCCTGCAGCGAGCCCGCTTTTTTTAATGACTATTTTCCCGTTCCTGCCGTTTATGTATTTTCTAAAACTCTCATATTCGGAGAAATGTTCGGCAGCTGCGGTAGGAATGGAATATTTTTCCATAAACTTTTTGGAAAAACTTTTACTGGACTCAAGAAGGGCACCGTTTTTACCCGGTCCGATGACAGGTATGTTGTGCCGGATGAGAAAATCTGCAATACCGGCGGAGAGAGGCGCTTCCGGTCCGACAAAAACAAGGTTAATCCTGTTTTCCCTGCAGATACTGTAGATTCCGTCAAAATCATTAATAGATACACCCGGAAAATTTATGCATAATTCCCCGGTGCCGGCATTACCCGGTGCGCAGAACAGGCCTGCAATTCTTTTACTTTTAGAAAAACTCCATGCAAGAGCATGTTCCCGTGCTCCGGAGCCAAGTATTAAAACTCTCAAAATACTCCTCACTTATCCTGCCTGTTAATGGCGAAAATGTCTTCTGCCTGTAAAAACCATGGCTATACTATGTTTGTTTGCCTCATCTATGCTTTCCTGATCCCGTATAGAGCCTCCGGGCTGTATTATTGCAGTGCAGCCGGACTGTGCCGCAAGTGTTACCGTATCACCGAACGGAAAAAATCCGTCGGATGCCATTACAAATTCGTCCGGAGCCTTCTCCGTCTTTTCCTTTCCCCTTAATGCGGTTTCCAGAGCCGCCACCCTGTTTGGCTGTCCCGAACCTATGCCCGCTGTAGCAAGGTTTTTTACAAGAACGATACCATTGGACTTAACCATTCTTGAAACATTATATGCAAACAGTAAATCCGCCAGTTCCTCTTTCTCCGGCTGCCGTTTTGTAACATAGTTAAGTTCGACATTATCTTCGAGCCGGTCTGCTTCCTGCATCAGGAACAGCGGGCCGGATGTCCTGAACTCCCATCCGGCTGCCGGTTCCATATTCCCGGTTAAGATTCTTAAGTTTTTTTTCTTTGCCAGTATTTCCATGGCCGGAGCTGTTATTTCCGGTGATAGAAGAACCTCAAAAAAAAGTCCTGCGATTTCCTGTGCAAGTGGTTCATCTACCGGCCTGTTAAAGGCAAATATGCCTCCGAAGGGGGATACGGGATCACCTGCGAGAGCCTTTATAAAAGCTGCTTTTATATTATCACCAACTGCTGCTCCGCACGGGATCTGGTGCTTTACAAGTACGGCCGCAGGTACATCGAATGAAGAGGCGAGATCGGCGGCAGTCTGCGAATCCAGAATATTGTTGTAAGAGAGCTGTTTCCCCTGAAGCTGTTTCATGCCGGGCAGGCCGTGCTGCCGGGAGGGGTTAGTATCGGCGGCTGACGGTACTTTAGCGTATACAGCCGCTTTCTGATGGGGATTTTCACCGTACCTTGGAATAAAGAGTTTATTAAGCTCTAAATTGAATGTATCTGGTGTTTCATCGACGGATGAATCACCGCACCCTGTATTGCCGGTGAGCCTCCCTAATGCTGCGGAGATTACCGAGTCGTAGTTTGATGTCTGTTTAAATGCCTTAACTGCAAGTTTAAGTTTTTCCGCCTTTGTCAGTATTTCATTTCTCTTTATTTTCTCTGTAATCCATTCGTAATCCGCAGGATCGGAAATAACAGTGACCGAATTGAAATTTTTCGAAGCAGCACGAAGAAGAGCTACTCCGCCGATATCGATGTTTTCTATTAAACGCTCCAACAGCGGAGTATTATCTATGGAGAAAGAAGAAGTTTTTGCCTCTTCTGCTTTTAATACCTTCTGAAACGGATAAAGGTTGCATATAAGAAAATCTATTGGCCTGATATTTATTTCTTTCATCTGTTTTATGTGGTTTTGATTTTCCCTGTCCATCAAAAGCCCGCCGTGGATAAAAGGATGAAGTGTTTTAACCCTTCCCCCAAGTATTTCGGGGAAACCGGTTACGCTTTCCACGGATGTTACCGTTATCCCGTGTTCTTTTAAGTACTTCTTTGTTCCGCCGGTGGAGAGTATCGAGTACCCTGCCTCCATGAGTACAGAGGCAATCTTCCCGATCCCGCTCTTGTCCCAGGTACTGATTAGTGCATATCCTTTTTTCACCCTTTTTCCTCCAATCGGCTAAGTAATTTCAGGACAACCTGAGGATAATATAAATGTTCGATCGTGTGAATACGTTCTTCTATTTCCTTTAAGGATTCTTTTCCGGTTCTAAAGAAAGATTTCTGTAAGATTATTTCTCCGGTATCTATCCCGGCATCGACATAGTGTATCGTTATTCCGAGTTCGCGGTCTTTAGAATTATAGCTTTTAACAATTCCCTCTGTTCCCGGATATTTGGGGAGTAAAGACGGGTGTATATTGATGATTCTATTCTTATAAGTATTTACGAAAAACGGAGTGAGTATTTTCATATATCCGGCAAGTACAATCAGGTCTATTTTGTGATAGTTTGATTTTTTAATAATTTCAGCTTCCACGGATTCTCTTTTTTTATCTCTGTAATCCACTGTGTATACTTTTATTCCGAGTTTTTTTGCTCTTTCAACTGCAAAGGCAGATTTTCGGCTGCAGAGAAGAAATTCAATGGAGTGTTCTGTCTTTACAATGGCCTCTGCAATCGAGCGGAAATTAGAGCCGTTACCGGAGGCGAAAACAGCTAAATTAGCCATTTTCCAGCTGTCCTATCCGAATAAGATCGATATTATTATTTTCCGCAAGTTCCGTTATTAAGGATATATCGTTATGATGAACTATTACAACCATGCCGATGCCCATATTAAAGACTTTAAACATCTCCTCATTATCGATTTTACCGAGTGATTGTATGGTATCGAAAATTTCAGGTATCTTCCAGTTGTAGTTTAATACAGCTTTTAAACCTTCGGGAATAACTCTCTCTATATTGGATTTAAGCCCTCCGCCGGTTATGTGGGCTGCTGATAAGATACAGCCTGTCTTAAGCAGCATCGACATTTCACGGGAGTAAATTTTAGTCGGCTTTAAAAGGGTCTGCAGTTTGTCTTTTTGAGTCTTAGGTATAACTTTTCTTGCAAGTGAAAATCCATTGGAATGTATACCGTTAGACGGCATGCCGAGAATTATGCAGCCGGATTTTATCCGGTCCATATGCGGTAGTTTTGCGTTTTTCTCTGCAATGCCCACTGCGAAACCGGCAAGATCGATATCACCTTCGCCATACATATCGGGAAGTTCCGCTGTTTCGCCGCCTGATAGTGTGCAGCATGCCGTTTCGCAGCCTTCTACAATTCCCAGCATGATGTCTTTAAGCTGCCCCTGTGATAGCCTGCCGCAGGCTATGTAATCGTAAAAGCTGCAGGGCTCCGCCCCCGATGCTAAGAGGTCGTTAACGGACATCGCTACAAGGTCTATTCCTATTGTTCTGTAGTTGTTAAGCTCTCCGGCAAGCAGTATTTTAGTTCCCACACCGTCCGTCGTTGCCAGGATAACAGGATTCTTGTATTTTTTAAAATCCACATCGAATCCCGAAGAAAATGCTCCTATTTCCTTTCCGATTGTTTTAGAATTAATGTTTTTTATAAATTGTACAAACTTATCCGCCTTTTCGATATCGACTCCGGAATCTTTATAGGTCGTCGATGTCCGCTTTACGACCTTGACCGGGTAATAGCCGCTGAAACATGCGAAGCAAAAATCTTCCGGATTATTAACACATTTTTTTAACTGAGACAGGGGAAGGAAATTTACAGAATCGGCTCCGATTTCTTCCGCTATCCCCTCCGGTGAGAGCCTGTTGGATATAAGTTCCTCCCTTGTCGGGATATCGATACCGAAATAGCATGGAAATTTTATTTCCGGAGATGAGAGGCGAAGGTGAACCTCCCCTGCACCGGCATCACGGAGAAGTTTTACAAGGGTCTTGCTTGTGGTACCCCGTACGAGTGAATCATCCACAACGGTGAGTTTTTTATCTTTAATTGCCTCCCGGACAGGGTGTAGTTTCATCTTTACGCCGAATTCCCTCATGGATTTTGTTGGCTGGATAAATGTTCTCCCTGTGTAGTGGTTACGTGTTAAACCCTGTTCATAGGGGAGTTTCGATGCTATTGCATACCCCTGGGCCGCACTGTTTCCGGAATCCGGGACCGGAATTACAATATCCCCCGGGTTGTTATCGATAGTAAAAAGGCATTCGCCCATCTTTTTTCTTATTTCATGCACGGAATATCCGAATAGATTAGAATCGGGCCTTGCAAAATAGATCAGCTCGAATATGCAATGCGCCCTTCGATTCGATTTCGTATAGAAGAAGGAGGAGGTGCCGGTCTCATCGGCTATAATGAGCTCTCCCGGCTGAACTTCCCGTACCTCTTTAAGTCCGTAAATATCGAGAGCACAGGTTTCGGATGCAAAAACAGTGATTCCGTCACTTTTACCCATTACGAGGGGGCGGAATCCGTACGGATCTCTTAGAGCTATAAGTTTATCATTATAAACCATAACTATACTGAATGCACCTTTTACCATGTTAAGAACCTCGATCAGTGAATCCGGAAAATTATCTTTCTGTGAGCGTGCAAGCAGGTGAAGTATTAATTCCGTATCCGTAGAGGTCTGGAAGATAGAGCCCTCACTGAACAGTTTTTTTTGAAGTTCTTCGGAATTGGACAGGTTCCCGTTATGTGCAAGGGCTATTTCTCCCTTGTTGCACGAAACAACTATAGGCTGAGCATTTTCCAGCTTATTTCCCCCGTGGGTGGAGTATCTTACATGGCCGATGCCTGCGTTGGAAGGGTGTGTTTCCTTTAAATAATGCGAAAGAACGGCGAAAACCATCCCAAGGTCTTTGTATGCTGTTATTCTTTCATGTCTTCTGTATGCTATGCCGCAGCTTTCCTGGCCCCTGTGCTGGAGGGAGTAAAGTGCATAGAAAAGCTTTTCCGGAATATTAATCTTTTCTTTCGAGTAGATACCTGCAATTCCGCAGTAATGTGCAGGGCTGTCGGCAATAACGGCATTGTTGTCATGTTCCATATAAGTATATATCATCGGCAGGTTTAAATGGTCAAGTGGTTTTACACACAGCTTCTAAAGGATTGACCATTAAAAACTTTTAGTGTTAGGTTTATACAGGAATGAAAAATCAGGAACTCTTCGATAATAATTATAATGGGTTTAAAACCGGTAGTCTTCAGCATAAGGAAGTAGAAAGGCAGCCTCTTGCCGAGAGAATGCGTCCGGAAGACTTTGAATCATTCATCGGACAGAAACATCTTTTAGGGGAAGGTAAGGCGCTGAAACTGATTATCGAATCAGGACATCTTCCGTCCATGATTTTGTGGGGTCCTCCCGGCTGCGGCAAAACCTCTTTGGCAAGAATCCTTGCCGGGATCTTTAATTATAGTTTTCATTCTTTCTCCGCTGTTGTTTCCGGGATACGTGAGCTTAAACAGTTGTTCCTGAACCTGGAACGTGAAACTACCGGCAGGAATATAGTTTTTATAGATGAAATTCACAGGTTCAATAAAGCCCAGCAGGATGCTTTTCTGCCCTATGTGGAGAGGGGTGTTATAACTTTAATAGGAACCACAACCTTAAATCCTTCGTTTTCCATCGTGTCTCCGCTCCTTTCCCGGATGAAAGTTTTAATTCTTAATCCGCTGGAAGCTGAAGAAATTATCGAAATACTTAAAGGTACATTAAAGGATAAAGAGAAAGGATACGGCGGTTTAAAATTAAAATACGGCATGGAAATACTTAAAATAATCGCCTCCTATGCGGAAGGAGACGGGCGTACTGCATTAAATGTTCTTGAAATGCTGGTGGAATCGGAAAAAAAGGGAAAAAGCGGAGAGATAGTGCTTACCAGGGAAAGGCTGGAAGAACTTTTTTCCGGCAAGGTTCCTGATTATGACAGGGACGGAGAGGCTCATTATAACCTGATTTCCGCACTTCATAAGAGTATAAGAGGATCGGATCCCGATGCTTCCCTGTACTGGCTGGCAAGAATGCTGGAAGGCGGAGAAAATCCTCTCTATATAGCGAGGAGGTTAATACGCGTTGCATTGGAGGATGTCGGTCTTGCAGACCCTTCCGCACTCAGCATTGCGGTTAATGCAAAAGAGGCCGTTCATTTCTTAGGCATGCCGGAAGGTGATCTGGCCCTTGCGCAGACTGTGGTCTATCTCGCAACCGCACCCAAAAGCAACGCAGTGTATACAGCATACGGCAGTGCTAAAAAAGATGTAAAAGAATACGCTTCCGCACCTGTACCTCTTTATTTGAGAAATCCGGTAACCTCTGTAATGCGGAAGGCCGGGTACGGAAAGGGATATATGTACCCGCACGATTTTCCCGGAAGAGTCGTTTCGCAGACCTATTTTCCGGATGTAATGGGAAAACGAAAGTATTATCTGCCAACGGAACTGGGTTACGAGAAAACGCTTGCCAAACGGATCGAGTGGTGGGAGAAAAGAAAAGAACAGGAAAAATCAGTCGACGGATGATTTAACTTCAGTTTTAACCGTGGTATCGATTATAATAAAATTCTTCATGATTCTTACGAACTTTATTAAATCATTATAATCCCTTACCAGGTTTCCCATAAATTCCCTGTTTTTTATTCCCCCGATTACCTTTAGATTCGAGATAAATGTCGGTGTACTCTGTTTATAATCATTTATAATCTCAAGCAGGGTGGATGCCAGTCGATAGAAGAGATTGCTTGTATTATCTATGATACTGAATGCTTTGGAATTAACGGACTGTACGACCCTGTTAATAAGGGATGTAACATTTTTACCGGAGTGATAAGATTTTAAATAGCTCTGTATTGTTTTAACGGATATTTTGTTCTCGCCTGTAAATTCCTCTTCGAAGCCGATGATTTCATTCATTATTTTATCGCAGCCATAGTACAGATTGGATAGCCTGTTCTGGAACGATTCACTCTCGAAGTATCCCTCGATAATTATTTTATTAATATTTTCTCTCATATTCTTTTCGAATTTGGCTGCAACAAAACTTTTCACTATCATGAGGGGCTTGATATATCTAAAGCTGTCGAAACCTTCATCGTTTAATATGCCGGAATACTCTCCATTATAGCCCTCCACGGTAAGCAGTTCCGCTTCGCCGAAAAGAGCTTTAAGATCCTGTTCGATTGCATTTTCTCTTCTTTCTCTGATTATTCGGTCGCGGCCCTGCTGAAATCGTTCTGTCAGTTTTTTTATGTATTTGTCGAGGTAATGCTGCATCTCTTTGTCTGCTTCGGGAGCATAAAAGGGGTCTTTTTTTATTGCACGAATTAGAAAAAGAAGTGTTGTCGGGGCAAGGTGTTTTTTAAGAAGCTGCTGCATTCTGTTTATAATTTTATTAATCTTATATTTCAGTTCGTCTGCATTCGATTTATTAAGCCTCCCGAGTAAAAGCAAAAGATTATTTTCTACTCCGAAAGACAGATCCAATCCACAGATTACATAGTATATATCGAGTATTTCATCTATTACATTTTCTGCCGGAACAGGAGAAAACGACGGTTTATAATTGAGCTGTGAGAGCCTTAGTTTCGGATCGAACAGATTTAGTATTTTTTCATAGTCGATTTTGCAGAGCGACAGCAGTTTTTCAAGCTGCTTATATTCGATATCAATTTTGTTGAATTCGGGAGTGGAAAAAAGTTTTAGGATACTCTGGAATTCATGTCCGATTAATTTTAGTTCCGATTCCGGCGATACCGAATTAAGAACTCTCTCCCTGATCGAATCGTATGTGAGATTTACGAGTTTGTTTTGCCCCTGCGGAGGTATTCGGCTTTCGATGAGATAACTTCTGTACAAATCGGAGAGTTTCTGATCCTTATTGTCGATCGTTTTCTGCAGAAGTTCATATACCGGCATAAGAAGCAGTGTGAATTCGTACAGAATCGATGCAAACCCGGGTAAAACAAGGTCATTTCCCGGCTTATAGTAAGATGGGCGGATAGTTTTAAGGAAATCCGCGATCCTTTTTAGTTCTTTCCTTTTCTGTATATCTTTAGGGTCCCTGTTAAAAAGACTGCCTAACAGATCTTTTAAAGTGTTTAATAATCCTGTCATTACCTATTCTCTTTTGACAGCTATTGTATTTTATTTATCTTCGTTTTGCAATAAGAACTTGACACTATCAGGACAGGCACATAAAGTCCGCAGAGGATAGTTTTAGAGAATTTAGCCGGGCAGCATATTCTTTTATAATCTTTTCATAATCCTTTAACGATGATGCATGAACAATCCTGTTTCTGAAAGAAGCGGATTCCGGAAGTCCTTTTGAATATGCTGTTATATGTTTCCTTAAATCCCTGCATGCCCTGTATTCTCCCTTATACCGTACTGCAGTTTTTACGTGTTCCAGTGCGGTATATAAGATATGGTTATAGTCCGGTTTTTGATCATTGTATTTTTTATCAAAGATAAACGGATTTCCGATAGCACCGCGGGCTATAAGAACTCCGTCAGCGGAGGTTTCTTTAAACATCTTGTCTGCATCTTTACGTGAAAAAATATCACCGGAGCCGATAACAGGTATTTTAAGATACTTTTTTAGTGATGCTATCTGTTTCCATGATGCTTTTCCCGAAAATCCCTGTGATTTTGTACGTGGATGAAACATTAAAGCGGAAGCTCCTGCCTCTTCCGCCGCCTTTCCGACTTCCGGAAAATTAACGGAAGCAGCATCCCATCCCGAGCGGATCTTTACGGAGACGGGAATATCCGTACTCTCTGTCATAGCGAGTACTATGGAGTAAAGTTTGCCGGGATTTCTAAGCAGTGCGGCACCGGAACCTGTTTTTACAACTTTCGGAACGGAACAGCCGCAGTTTAAGTCGATTACGGACGGATCGGCAGACCGGATAATGGAAATTGCCTTTGCAATAACGCCTGCATCGGATCCGAAAAGCTGAATTCCCCAGAACCGTTCTTCTCTTCCTCTCTGCAGAAGATCGAACGTTTTTTTGTTTCCCCTTGTAATGGCCTCTGCGGATATCATCTCCGTAAAAACAAACGCCGCCCCGCTTCGAATACATATTATTCTGAAGGCGGTATCCGTGAAACCAGCCATGGGAGCTAAAAAAATATTACCGGGAAGATTATTTAACACCTGTTTTCACTTTTAAGTGAGCTTCAGGCTGTTTCTGAAGGATCCAGACCAAACAGCCTGCAGCTGTTATTAAAAAGAATTTCCGTAAGTTCTTCCAGTTCCATGTCGCGCAGACTGGCTATAAATTTTGCCGTTTCCACTATATAGGACGGTTTATTTCTCTTGCCTCTATAAACCGACGGAACCATAAAAGGGGATTCGGATTCTATTACCATACGCTCGACCGGAATGTTTTTTGCCGTATCATGAAGATTGCGTGCATTTCTGTAGGTAACATTTCCCGCAAAAGAGATAAAAAGGTTAAGCTCCAA
Organism: Spirochaetales bacterium; assembly: GCA_003233545.1. Taxonomy (GTDB): domain Bacteria; phylum Spirochaetota; class Spirochaetia; order SZUA-6; family SZUA-6; genus SZUA-6. The sequence continues at coordinate 9,297 of QILZ01000385.1, read as the reverse complement.
TGCCTTTTTTGCGTACTCATAATCCTCCGAATAACAGTGCAGAATACCGCCTCGTGACGGTAATTCATCACGTAATATGTCCAGCACATCCTGACCGGAGTCCCTGTTATGTATAACAACGGGCAGATTTATTTTATCCGCAATTTCCAGCTGTTTTATAAACAGCTCGATTTGAGAATCTTTATCTCCGTATCTTCTGTAGTAATCGAGTCCGATTTCACCGATTGCAACAATTCTGTCGAGTTTTGAACCTTCTTCGAGCTTTGATTCCCAATCATTGCCCGGATGTGTAACTTCCGAGGGAGAAACGCCGATACTATGAAAGACATGAGTCGCGGTTTTAAGATTATCATAGATCTGGAAAAAATCGAGGAGATTATTAGAAATCGAAACTATAACATCCACATTGTCCTGCTTTGCTTCTTTTACTATGAGGAGCTGCTCGATAGGGTCTTCGTTTATCAATCCAATATGTGCATGCGTATCAAAAAATCTCATACTTTACCACTTATTAATAATTTAGGTTTGCGAATCGTACAATTTAAGAATAACATGTAAAGGGGGCATAGTCAACAATTTATTTGACAAATATGAAATCTCATGATAGTCTTCTAAAAAAAGCATCGGATATGTCTCAATATGAGCTAATGATGGAGAGAATCGGCAATGTCGCCTGTTAATCGATATAAGAAAATAGAAAATGAGTTTGTTGGTAAAATCGGTCGAAAATCACACCATGTAAAGAGCAGGATCGGCTCGTTCTTTTCCGCAATATTTCAAAAGGGAAAACAGAAGTTTACAGTTATGTTTATCCCCCATTCTGAAAAGAATATTTTTAACTTTCAAATATCTGTTTTTACACTTGTTTTTTTTGTGTTTCTGCTCTTTGTACTGCTTATTTCTTTTTTTGGTCTTACTACACATTTTACAAGTACAAACAGAAAGATTACATCTGTAGCTTCCGATCTCCGGCAGAATGAAAATACCCTGGAGAATTTTAAGGAAGAGATATCACAGCTGCGTAAATCGATGAAACTCTTTAAAATCCGTCTCGATAAAGTTCTCGCATCGATGAATCCGGAAGATGCTAAAAATTATCTGGAAAAAGGTATCGGAGGCGACTTATCCTCATTTATCAGTCTTGGTAATGCCGGTGAGAACAGTCTGCGGGAATTAAGTGAACTGAGGAGCTTAAAGTCATATCTCGACAATGCATTAAAGCCTCTGTCCGAGATAAACAAGACTCTTCTTGCCCAAAAGGAATTGCTTGTCGATATACCGACTCTTTGGCCGCTTAAGGGCGTTAAAGGGAATATAACACAGTATTTCGGTCCGAATATTCATCCCTTTACAGGGGGCTGGTATCTGCACAAAGGCATTGACATAGCATGGGGATATGGTGTACCAATCGTAGCAACGGCGAACGGCACGGTACAACTTTTGGGAAATGATCCACGCGGGTTCGGACTTTATATTATTATGAAACACAAGTATGGGTTTTTTACACGGTATGCGCATCTTGAAAAAATTGTTGTACAGAAAGGACAATATGTGAGAAGAGGTCAGATCATCGGTTATATGGGAAATACAGGACTTTCGACGGGACCGCATCTTCATTATGAAGTGCGGATCGGAACTCAGGTTGTCGATCCGATTCAATTCTTAAATATTGAAAGTCCGCTTGTAGTTAAGTATGCGAAAAAGACCAGGTAAAAAATGAGCAGCAATCAGTATCAGGAAGAAGCATTTATTAACTCGATTATAGGTGAGGGAACACGTTTCAGGGGTGAGTTCGACCTTAATGGGTTATTACGAATAGACGGTGATTTTTCGGGAACAATAAGAACAAAAGGGAAAGTTTTAGTCGGAAGCAACGGAAGGGCTGTATGTACAATATACGGAGGCACTGTTGTGGTCGGCGGGATTGTAAATGGTAATATATTTGCAACGGAAAAGGTTATATTACTGTCGACCGGGATGATGATAGGTAATATCCTTACTCCGCGCCTTATTATTGAAGAGGGTGTTCTCTTTAACGGAAACTGCAGAATAGAGACACCCCAGCATTCCGCCCAGGAGAATACCGCTTCCGCTTTGAAAAAGGAAAACGATATTGCCGGCAAAAAATCTGAATTAAAAGTTCGAAACAGTGATGATGGTAAGAATATGTCATATCAGTCAAAAGCAGAGTTGTCATCCGAACTGCTGTCCAAATCAAATTGATGAATAAGAAAAGATGGATAGGGTAGAATCTGCCGGTGATTCGGCAATATTTAAAAGATCCGAAAAAAATAAAAAAGGGTCAAAGACACTTAAGGTTTCGAAGCATTTTCCTTCATTAGTACAGTCTGTCAAGGAAAAACAGGAAATCCGCGGCAGGGAGTATGGTAACAGGCGTAACAGAAAAGGTCTGGAAGAACTTTTGGATATGGTTTATGAGCAGGGAGCAAAGTTAAAAGAGAATTCCGATCTCGATAATATACTGGAATATAAAAAAGCAGTTCGTGATTTTCTTAACAGATTGGTAGATAAAATGGTAACCCTGGAAAAGAAGGTTTCCGGAGTAAATATACTTAAAAGGAAACAATTTACACTTGTAACTGTGATAGATAAAAAGCTTGAGAGTCTCGCAGCAGAGGTTTTAAGAAATCAAAGGGATCAAATTAAGATACTAAGTGCAGTAGAGGAAATAAATGGTCTGCTGGTTGACCTGATAACATAGATGGGCAGGGTTTTATAGAATGGAAAACAGAGAAGAATCTAAAATAGAGGGTTCGGCAGTAGAAGGCTGCGCAATGACAGCAGAGGATTTAACAGCGGCAGATGATTCGGTAATGGCAGGGAATCCGGCAATAACGAAAAAAGTGGTAATTTCCCGAGGAGATTATATCCGGGTTAAGATTCTACATTCGAACGATACGGAGATAGTTCAATACGACGGTGATCAGGAAATGTTTCCGGATGAGAGGATAATTGTTTCCACGCGGTATGGAAATGCTGTTGCACGTATTCAGGGTAAACTTACTAATAAGGAAAATATAGACGATAGTGAAATCGATCTTAAAAAACTAATACGAAAAGCAAGTGATGAGGATTTGTTCAGGTACGAGGAAAATACAAAGCGCGAAGTAAAGGCTTTTAAACGCTGTCTCGAAAAAATAAAGGAACAGAATCTGGAGATGAAACTGGTACAGGCCCATTACCTTATCGATGAACCGAAAATCCTGTTCTTTTTCACAGCGGAAGCACGGGTCGATTTTAGAGAACTGGTAAAGGAACTTGTATCGATTTTCAGGATGAGGATAGAGCTGAGGCAGATCGGAGTCCGGGATGAATCAAGGATATTGGGCGGCATCGGGGTCTGCGGCAGAACTCTGTGCTGTCATTCCTTTGCCGATAAACTGGAACCCGTATCGATCAAAATGGCAAAAGAACAGAATCTTACCCTGAATTCCATGAAAATATCCGGACCATGCGGAAGACTTCTGTGCTGCCTTTCCTATGAGTACGGTACATACTGTGCTTTAAAAAGAAATATGCCTTCCGAAGGCACAAGGATACCTGTCAAGGGGAAGGTGCTTAAAATACTGGAGATCAACATACTTGTAAGGATTGTTAAGCTTATCAGCGAAGACGGGAGAATATTTAACATAACGTTCGATGAACTTTACAGGGATGAAAAATCCGGTACATGGAAAATTAAAAAAGCTCTCGATCTATAATTTTATCCTTGCAAGCACATCGTCTATTGTTCCCTGAAATGCTCCGGGTTTTTCCATTTTAATACTTGTTAAAGCAGCCGCATAGTTTAATGATTCCTCGATGCTGTGATTCAGCCTGTATGCAAGGTAGGATGCAAAGCAGGTATCACCCCTTCCTGTTCTTCCTGAGAGGTTGGATGGAGTAAACGGGGCATGGTAGAATTCAGTGCCGTTATAGAGCAGAACCCCGGATGAGTGTGTTATCATTATTTCCTTGGCGCCCATACTGCAAAGGTACTCAGCTGCCTTTGTACGGTCTTTAACCCCTGTAACTATCTCGGCCTCCGCCGCATCGGTCTTTAAGTATGTAATAAAGGGGAGTAACTCCTGTTTATTTTCCCAGTCTTTAAAGAGAAGTTTTCCGTTTTCACTGCCCCTCAGGATTCCCTGTATATCCAGTGCCACCTTTGCCCTGCGTGACAGAGGTTTTATTAGGGTTTCAGGTATTTCACCCCTGAACAGACCTGCAAGATGATAAACCCGGGTATCATAATCCGGGATTTCCTTCAGGGTAAAAGGTTCGGCCCGGGACAATAATGTCACCTTTCTCCTGTCCATGTCTTTAGTGTAGTAAATATTTTCTATCGATGTTGTTTCCGGCGATGATAACGGTACATATCTAATATTTTCCTCTGTAAATGCCTCTAAGAGATTCATGTCGTTTTCAGCAAGTTTTGTTATTACAAGTATTTGCGCTCCGGACCGTCTTGCAGCAATCGATGAATAATAGACAGCTCCGCCCAGCGTTTTTGTTGTGCGGCCCCCGGCAATAATTATATCTTTGGAAACATGTCCTATGAGTATAATTCCGTATTCTTTTTCGTTATCAATTTTCATTTAATACCTCCGTTATGAAAAATCGGGTGCAAAGATTTTTAGATCTCTTAAGTCATTTATGACATAGTCCGGTTTAAAATCCCTGTATGTAAAGGCAATCTGTTTATAGGCAAACCAGCAGGTCGGGAAACCAGCCTGGTAACCGCCGAGAATATCCGAAGAGGGATTATCGCCTACACAGAGAATTTCGTAGGGCGGCAGATGCAGCTTCCCGGATGCAATCTTAAAAAATTCCGGGGAAGGTTTGGATATGCCGATTTCCTCTGAAATTATAATATCCTGAAAAAATACTTCTATTCCCGAACGTACCAGCCTGGAACGCTGTACCCTGGCCAGGCCGTTTGTGCCGAGAATAAGAAATGCCCGTTTGGATAAAAAGGCAAGGACTTCCACGGAATGAGGAATCAGATAGGCCTTTTTAGATAGATTGTTAAGATACTCTCCGGAAAATTCTTCGGGGTCTGCTTTTTTTCCTATTGTAGTTAAGAATATCCTGAAGCGTTCAATCTGAAGCTGCTTCCATTCAATTTCACCTTTTTCTAATTTTCGCCAGATATTATCATTTATGGCCTTATAAGTAGTATATATCGATTCATCATAGTAGGGAAGCTTAAAGGTTCGTGCTGTTTCATAAAACGCTTCGTGTTCCGAACGGTCAAAATCGAATATGGTATTATCAGCATCGATAAGAAATCCTCTGAATTTTCTTTTCCTGTACACCTGCTAACTCATTCCTGTCTGTGATATAAAAAATTACAATATGAGGTATAATTGAATATTTTTGTGTGATAATCAAGATGAAACATCAGAAAATTAGTGTCGAATCCGGATCATTTTGTAAAAGCCTTCCCCGGCAGACAGTATATGTATCTGCCGGTTAAGGTTATTGCCAGATCTGGCAAAAGATTCTAATATAAGGTTATGCTTGTAAACGGAGTTCATTATAGAACCGTCCGGATGGATGACGGAATGGTAAAAATGATAAATCAGCCGCTTCTTCCTCACAGGTTCGAAATTTATACCTGCCCCGATCATATAAGTACTGCCGGAGCAATATCGACTATGATTGTACGGGGTGCCGGAGCGATCGGAACAGCAGGAGGCTTCGGTATGGCACAAGCTGTACTGGAAGCCCTTAATATGAAGAAGGATAGCGGGGCGTATATTTATAAAGCGCGGGAAATGCTTATCTCCACAAGGCCGACAGCCCAGAATCTCTTTTACGCTGTTAACAGGGTATATAATGCTGTTTTAAAAGCACCGGATTTGCAGACTGCATGTAGAATTGCAGTTGCTGAAGCAGGCAGAATTGCAGACGAGGATGTTCTGTCATGTAGAGCGATTGCAGAAATCGGTGCTGAATTGATAGGGGAAAAAAGCAGGATAATGACTCATTGTAATGCAGGCTGGCTTGCCTTTACCGATTGGGGTACTGCTCTGTCGCCTGTATTTTATGCAAAGAGAGAGGGCAGGGATCCGTTCGTATGGGTGGATGAAACAAGACCCAGGCTGCAGGGAGCACGTTTAACCGCGTGGGAACTTAAAGGAGAGGGTATTCGTTATGCGGTAATAGCGGATAATGCATCGGGTTATTTTATGAAATCGGGAGAGATAGATTTAATAATTGTGGGGAGTGACCGAATTGCTTCCAATGGCGATGCTGCAAATAAAATAGGAACATACGGGAAAGCGGTTCTGGCGCGTGAGAATGGTATTCCCTTTTATGTTGCTGCTCCGACTTCTACAATAGACTGGTCCTGTTCGAAAGGTAATGAAATTCCCATAGAAGAGAGACAGGAAGATGAGGTGCTTTTTGTCAGGGGAAAGGATCGGGATGGGCGGATTAAAGATGTGCGGATCGCTCCGGAGGGTACAACTGCACGGAACCCTGCTTTCGATGTAACTCCTGCGCGGTTTATTAGCGGCATCATTACTGAAAAGGGGCTGGTTAAACCGGATGCACTTGCTGATCTTCGGCCGCAGGTATAGACGGTTCCAGGGTCTTTCTTCTATTTTTTATTAAAAAATATGCCGGAAGTCTTGACTTTTTTTTTAATCCGGGTAAATTTGCATAATTCAAAAAATATTTTATAACAGGTTTCTCATTATAGATAGTTCGGAGGGCCCTGTGATATACGCAAAGGAGTAAGATTATGGCTGAACTGAGTAAGAATGCGCGTGGAGGGGCAGGTACTGAAAAATTCTACTGTTCCTGCGGCGGCGAAATCAAGATGAAAACAATTTTTACAAACGGAAAACTGCGAAACGTAGCAAAATGCGAGCAGTGCAGTAAAGTGGAAAGAAGACCGAGAGACTTCCGTTAAAATCGAAGGCTTAAAAAATTAAAGCCTGTCCATGCAAAAGGGCAGGCTTTTAAGAAATAAGATGCTTAAGCCATTCCCTGTTGGATGGTGTCTGTGCAACAAAAATACCGTTTTTATAAATAATGCAGAGTGCCGAGCCGAAGAGCAGCGCTAAAAAAAAAGATACGGAACTCATTTTAAGTTTTTCAAGATAAAGAAGTGCACTTTCCCGGTCTTCTTCGCTGTCAGCGAGCATTTTTCGTATTTTAACTGCAGGAATCAGGAAGCATTGTTCGATATTCTCCCTCGGAATGGTGAGAGTTTTATTCTCCGGGCTCTTTTTTTGCCTCGGCATAAAAAGGTCTAAAAGTGTTTTTCTTCCTGATTCCGAATAATCCATGTAAAGATTATTTTCCATGAGGTATAGAATTCCGAATTTACCGGATTTCCCCGAAGTTTTAAGCTCCGCTATCGATTTATAAATAAGTTTTTCGCCGTGAACCGCCTCTTTGTTTTTCCAGTATTGTTTTATATCTTCTTCTCTTTTTTCCATTTTTCCACCTGTCTGGATATTTCTTCCCTGGCCCTTTTAAGTACATTCTTTATTTCTTTTCTGCCCTCCGGATGAGGATACAGATTAAGTATCTTTACCATAAATCTTGTTTCATGAAGATGCTTGAAAAGGTCAAAAAATTTAACTATCCTGCTTCCTCCTCCGATAGCTACGGATAGAACCGGAAGGCCGGTATTTTCCAATATAACTCTTACGGCTGCCGAATGGAATTTTCCGACTTCCCCTGTTCTGGACCGCGTACCTTCGGGAAATATGACAGGACACCTCCCTTCGCCTGTGTTTTTTGCAAGTTTTTTAAGTTCACGAATAGTAGACTTAAAATCTCCTTTTCTGCTTATAAAGGCGTGTTTTCCGATCCTTGCACCTAATGATATGCTGGGAATGCCGAATTTTAATGACTTTTTTGCAACAAATTTTATAAAATGCCCGGGAAAGGCATAAAATACAACCAGTATATCTGCAAGGCTCTGATGATTGCAGAGTATCAAAAAAGATTGCGGAAGCCGCGTCTTTAATGCGGATTCGACATGAATACTGAATCCCGTATATAAATGTGCATATCTGTAAATTGCCCTTATTCTGGCAATCTGAAATTTATTGTAGTACGATTCGACACTCTTTCTTAAAAATAGATAGTGAAACCTGAGAAAAAAATCCTGTACTACAAGATCGAAAATTAAACAGGCAATAAAAACGAATGTTCCTATCATTTTCCTCTCATATTAAATTCATCGATGACCGATTTCATTTTTGTTATGAATTCGGGTGTTGTTCCGCAGCATCCGCCTATGACATTAACACCTATTTTAAGAAGTTCGGGAATATACGAAGCATACTCATCGGGATTCATTCTATATACAGCCTTACTGTTGACAAGTTCAGGGATGCCCGCATTTGCCTTTATCCATACCGGGAGCTTTGTAAGCTGTCTGATATCCCTGGCAGCAGGGATATAGTTTTCTATGCCTGTTCCGCAGTTGGCTCCGATTATAGACGCCCCTTCCTGTTCCGCCCGTTTTACACATTCTTCAGGTGTGTGGCCCATCATTGTACGGGGACCGCCGGGAGCAGGGTCGTATGTCATCGATGCTATGACAGGGAGCCCGGTCGTTTTAACAGAAGCCCGGACTGCTATAGCCATTTCGTTTACATCACTCATTGTCTCTATAAGAATCCACGAAGCACCACCTTCCTTTAAAGCAGAGGCCTGTTCGGAGAAGGAATCGTACATCTGCTGTTCCGTTACTTCACCCATGATGAGCATTTTCCCGGTGGGGCCTATGTCACCGGTAACAATTGCTCTGTCCCGGACGATTTCTGCGGTAAGCCGGGCGCCCCTCTTGTTGAGTTCGAATGCCTTGTCTGCCAATCCGTGCCTCTCCAGCCTGATACGACTTCCTCCGAAAGTATTTGTGAGGATAAATATACTTCCCGCCTCGAGATATGATTGTGCAATACCTTTAATCTTATCCGGATTTTCGATATTCCAGATTTCGGGCGGATCGCCCTGAACAAGCCCGAGTTTTAAGAGTTCGGTTCCCCATGCACCGTCTGCAAGCAGAACCGTATCCTGGTTCCATTCTTTTCCTAAAATATTCATGATGACAGTTTATATAGAAATCAGGATTGTGAAAAGATTATTTTTATATTATATTTCTAGTATGAGACCTTTCATCCTGTATTATCCTGTAGTAATTTTTACTTTTATAATTATTCCGGTACATATCATGATTCTATGCGGTGTTTTATTAAATCGTGTCCGTGATCTTTTTTTACTTAAACGGAAAAAGATAAGGAAGGAAACTGCCGGCTCTTATCCCAA
>QILZ01000266.1 GCA_003233545.1 Spirochaetales bacterium | reverse complement strand
ATAGAAATAGCAAAAAATCAAGACAACAGATTGCGTCTTTTACCACCATATAGAGAACATCTTTCTCAAGCTTTTGCGAGATATTTTATGCATGTAGGACTTCCTATGGATATTGATAGAGAAAAAATTAAAAATTATAATAAAAACACATAAGGCGCTGCACCTGACCGCTATTCCGCTGCGCTTTATAGCGGCAGGTGAGTTTTGTCGTTGAGGCTGTAGGATAAGTCCCAAATAGCCGCTCAAATGTCTGTATTATAGGCTCTCAGAGCCCGATTTAGACTTTTTCTACAACCTCGTCAGCCTCCATTATTAAACCATGATTATTTACACCTTACTAATATAGAAGAATAAATTATCTTGAAAAATAATAGTCTTTATAACATATTAGTTGTACAATTGAACAATAGTTATTATTAGGTGAAAAAATGAAAATAGTAGTGGATACTTCAGTTATTATAGCTGTTATTGCTAATGAACCAGAGAGAAAGAGAATCATAAAACTTACAGAGGGAGCAAATCTTTTATCACTGCCTCCACTTTTTACTTTAGATAAAAAATTACTAGAGGCTGCTAAATTATTAGGATTAAAAGCAATAGAGGTTAATTAGATGGGAATTATTTATACATATTCAGAGGCCAGGCAAAAACTTGCAAAAGTACTTGACCAGGAGACTACCGAGGGAGAAGTATTAATCAAACGAAAAGATGGACGGGTATTTCTGATTAAGCCTTTAAATGAAAAAAAATCTCCGTTAGATGTTCCAAGTGTCGATTTAAATATATCAACAGCAGAATTAGTAAAAATTATAAGAGAAAGTCGAGAAAGGAAAGGCTGACAAGCATTGCCCTTGACTTTTCGGCTATGTCACGGTTTTTGTAATTGCAGTTAAGTGGCATTTTTAACGATAACTGTCCAGCACTATTAACGGGAATTAGCCTGTAAAAATAATAATAAATGGCACAAGCATTTTAATAACTTTTTTACATAATCTTCTTTTAAATCCAGTTTATTCCTTGCTTTATCTCCTAATAAAATTAATTTCTTAAATTTTTCTTTTTTAGGAATGGTGATAGGTTTTAATAAAATACTATTAAGTTGGTACCAGGTTCTAATCCTAATTTTTCTCTTATTTCTTAATAAATATTTTCTTGATTTAAAGATAAGATCTTTTCTGCTTCATTTTTTTTGTGAAACTTAAAAAACCACCTGCTTTGGGAGTATCATTACTGGATTGGGGCAATATTGGCTGTAGCCGGTTTATTTAAGCGCAGATAGTTCCACGCCGGGAATATTCTACTGACGGGGAACAGGCGGAGAACAGACGTTATATCGAGTAACAGGTACAAAGCTATATAGAGGGAAAACATGTAAGCTTGCCTTAGGCTTTACACCGATTGAACCGCAATAAGGGAATGTGCTATAAAGTGGATTAAGCCTATGAGAGAAATTGCACTTTCCCTGCATAACCTGTACTTTAAATACCCTGATTATCCCGATTTTAGTTCTCATATCCTCTTTGATTCGATTAATCTCGAGATAGAAAAGGGTTCTCTTTCTATTCTGATAGGCAGACCGGATTCGGGGAAAACAACTCTTTCGAGAATTTTAGGCGGATTAATACCCCGTTTTACAGGCGGAGAGTTAAAGGGTGAGATATTTTTGAATGGAAAAAATATTACGAATTATAAACCTTATGATCTTATAAAGGACATAGGTCTTGTCTTTCAGAACCCGGAAGAGGAGATATTTACAACAAGATGCGATACGGAAATTGCATTCGCACTCGAATCACTCGGTATGGCAAAAGATAGAATAGCTGAAAAAGTAGATAATTCACTCGGTGCAGTAGGTATGCAGAATTATAAAGAGAAAAATCCTGTATACTTATCAGGAGGTGAAAAAAAGAAACTATTAATGGCTTCGCTTTTTGCAGTAGATCCGGATATCTGGGTGTTCGATGAGGTGTTCGAAGAACTCGATCCCTGGATTAGAAAGATTGTTCTGTCCTATGTGGTGAAAAAAAAGAAGACTGTAGTTATTCTTACCTCGAAATGGCTGGATGTATACGAAGAATTTGCAGATAGACTTTTTATCCTGGAATCTGCAAAACTTCATAGCTTTACAGGCGATTCATATAACGATTTTTCTAAAGCGATAAGATTATACGGCCTTGTCCCGGAAAAAATAAAAAAACCGGCCTCTATCAGCGGAGAGAGGAATAAAAACGCAGGTATTCTTCTAAAGTTACGGGGATTGCGGTTTTCCTATGATAATAAAGATGATTTTACTGTCGAGATAGATTCGTTTAAACTGGTAAAGGGCGAAATTACAGGTTTAATCGGCAGAAACGGTTCCGGAAAATCTACATTTGCAAAGATACTATGCGGACTTTTAGATCATAATAATGGTATAATAACGGATAAAACCGGTTCTTCTTTATCCCCGGAAACTCTTAACAGGTCCGTCGGTTATCTTTTCCAGAATCCTGATTTTCAGATATTTTTACCCACTGTGGAAGAGGAACTTAAAATAGGTTTAAAATACCTGGGTAAATCGGTACAAGAAATGGATGATGCAGTATCAAAAGCGATCAGGCTGTTCGATCTTCCGAAGGCTTCCTCCCCTGCGTCTTTAATCAGTTACGGCACAAAGAGAAAGCTGCAGGCTGCGATATATTATCTTTTACATCGTTCCGTTATTATCCTGGATGAAGCGGATTCGGGATTATCGATCAGTGACCTTGTGTCCCTGGTTAACAATCTTTACTCTGAGGATACGGCCTTGGTTGTAATAACCCATGATCTGGATACGATAACCCGGCTTGCCGACCGTTTAATCTTTATGGAGAAAGGAAAGATTAAGAAGATTTATTATCAGGATGAATTTACGAATCTCAATGAATTTCGTAGTTCCATCCGGTAATACCGGCTATTATATAAGAAAGAATTAAATAGATGTTCGAAGATATTTACTATCCCGGTAATTCAATTATACACAGGTACGATCCCCGGATGAAATTGATCGTACTTATAGAATGTGTTGTTCTCTTTTTTTTCCATATACCGGTTTTCTGTCTTTCCCTGTATCTTGTGTTGATTATGGCAGTTCTTATTCTTACTGCCGGCCTGGATTCTCTGTTAAAAGCAATAAAGGCAGTACTGCCTCTTCTGATTTTGGTAATCTTTATAACGCCTCTTTTCAACAGAAACGGTGTACCTGTGATTGAGATACTCGGAAAACCTGTTATTACCGTGTCCGGTATCCTTGACGGACTGCGGCTCGCTGTACGGTTTGCCGGTATTACCGTTGCTTTTACTCTGTACTTTAAAACCACAAATCCGGAAAGCATGGTTCTTTCATTAAGATGGTTCGGTATATCGTTTAATCTTTCCCTTATAATTACTATTTCGATGCGTTACATACCATATATCATGGGCGTATATAGAAATGTCGTAGATGCTCATAAATTAAGAAAATGCTGTAATGAAAGCCGGGTTAAGGGGTTTGTTTATAAATTTAAAAATTTAAGTCCTGTGTTGATTTCCGTGTTAATTCACTCGATTAAGAAAATTCCCGTACTTGCAATGGTTCTGGAAAAGAAAGGTTTGGGAAGGCACAACAAACGCACTTCTTATCTTGAGCTTAAAAAATTAAAGTATATATTTACCGATATTCTTATACTGCTTGCAATTACAGCGATAATATTTCTAAGTCTGTTTATAATGGATTTGGGTATTAACTTTTTAAATGTTTTGTAGTATTTTTCATTTGAAGGGAGGTGTCTTATGGAAGATAAAATTGAATTAAGTTCTGCATTCAAAATTTCAACGATTACAATTTTAACTGCTATTACTGCGATTTTTACGATCGCGGTTCGTATTCCGGTTGCACCTACACGGGGTTATATAAACCTCGGCGATGTCGCCATTTATTTTTCCGCCATTACTTTCGGTCCCCTGTCCGCATTGATTTCCGGAGGGCTCGGAACAGCATTGGCTGATATTTTCAGCGGTTATTCGCAGTGGGCTCCGATTTCTTTTGCAGTTCACGGATTACAGGGATTTATGATCGGGCTTATTGTCAGACTGTTTCTTAAAGAAAAATCCAATACTGTAAACTCTTTTGTCACATGGGTGCTTGCGTTTACCGCCGGAACAATAATAATGGCAGGCGGTTATCTGCTTGCGGAGTATTTCATGGTCGGATTGGGTGCGGCTTTAACCGAATTACCGGGGAATGTAATACAAAACGCTGCGGGAATATTCGGCGGAGTACCTTTGACTCTCGCCATTAAGAAAGCATATCCTCCTGTTGCGAATTTCAGATGGTAAAGGTTTTATATGAATCTTGAACTGCTTAAAGTTAATATAGAAAAGGTAAGGCATAATATAAAAGATGCATGTAAAAGAGCGGGCAGGGACAGCCGTGAAGTCAAGATTATGGCTGTTACGAAAACTCATCCGGTAGAATATGTAAATGCCGCTATACTTTCCGGATTGCGTTTGTTCGGGGAGAACAGGGTCCGCGAAGCATACGATAAGTATATTCAGCTGGATAAACCTGTTGAGCTGCACTTGATAGGCCATCTCCAGCGGAATAAGGCAAAAACCGCCGTAAGGATTTTCGAATGTATCCAGTCTATCGACCGTATCGAAACAGCAGAGGTGCTGGACAGGCATTGTAAAGAGCTCGGCAGGAGGATGAGAATACTTTTAGAGGTAAATACCTCGGGAGAGGATTCCAAACACGGATTTAGAAGTGAAAATGATTACTTTTTAACTCTCGAAAAGATTCTGAAACTGGAAAACTTAAAACCGGAAGGATTAATGACAATCGGCCCGTTTACCCAGGATAAAAACGCTGTTCGTAAATCTTTTGCCTATCTTAAAAGACTTTTCGTTAAGACACAGGAGCGGTTTCCCGGTCTTGATTTTTACGAATTATCGATGGGGATGTCGGGTGATTATGAAATTGCGATAGAGGAGGGTTCTACCCTTATAAGAATTGGTACCGCCTTATTCGGTGTTCGCGAATAAACTCTGCAGGAGAATTGATTGTCTAAAAGATATACTCTCCCGGTTTTTATAATATTTGTTTTTATGTTTATCTCTCTCGTTTACGGTTTTGCACAATCAAGGGATAAAGAGGTAACACCATCACCTTATGAGAAAAACGAATTCCCTCCTTGGATGCACGACTTAAGGCGGGGAGAAATAATACTTATCGGTTCTTTTCCTTTAAGTATGTTTTTTTCGTACGAGTTTTATGACTTATACAGGTATTTTTCCAATAACCTGGATTCGTCCTACAGACCATGGCCCTTTAGAACCTATGATGCGGTACCGTATAACAGTACGGAAAAAATCGGTATTGTACTCAGTGCACTATCTGTTTCCTTTATCGTTGCAGTAACAGATTATCTGATCGGCAGGATATTCAAAAAAAAGAATAGACCGGAAAATAATGAAAAACAGAAAAAACTTTATAATTAAAGAAAAGGTGGATGATGAATCTGTAAAAGATTTGCGTCTGGATGTTTATATTGCCGAAAAGATCGGTTTCTGTTCCAGGAGTCAATTAAAATCCAGAATAGAAAAGATAATTCTAAACGGCAAAGAGGCAAAATTAAGCAGGCATGTAGAGACCGGGGATGAATTAATTATTTACTATACGGATCCTCCGGAAATTAATTTAAAAGCGGAAAACATAAAACTGAATATCCTGTACGAGGATAACAATGTTGTTGTTATCGATAAACAACAGGGAATGGTTGTGCATCCGGCATCCGGACACTATTCGGGAACACTGGTAAATGCACTTTTATACCATTATAAAAATCTAAAAGTGGAAACCGGGCCGGCCGGCTCATCCGCTTTGCGTCCGGGAATTGTTCACAGGCTCGATAAGGATACTTCCGGTGTTTTAATTGTGGCTAAAAATATCAGAGCACAGGAATTTCTCGCAGAGCAATTCAGAAACCGTGAAGTGCGAAAAACATACCTTGCCGTCGTAAAAGGGGCGCCTTCCAAACTTGAGGGCATGGTAACCGCTTTATTAATCCGTGATCCTTTTCACAGGAAACGTTTCCGGTGTTCGGATATTAAAGGTAAAAAAGCTCTGACTAACTACCGTGTACTTAAATTTGCCGGCAGATATTCATTTATTGTATTAAGACCAAAAACGGGAAGGACGCATCAGCTCAGGGTACATATGTGTCATATAGGCTGCCCGGTATTAGGAGATAATCTGTATGCACGTAAAGATAGTAATTATCCCGACATATCGATGATGCTTCATGCGTATAAGCTGTCTGTAAAACTGCCCGGGGAAAGCAATATGACAACTTTCAGAGCTCCTCTTCCTTTACGATTTAAAAAATTGTTATCGGAAATCGAATAAAACCTGTTAACAAAAGCAGGCATACAGACGGGTACCTATAATTTTTCTTTTAAAAAAGGATTTAACTTTTTTTCTATTTCAATTTTAGAAGGAGGACCGTGTCCCGGGAAGATAAAAATGTTGTCATCAAGAATAAGAAGTTTTTTATATATCGAGGTAAGCAGCAATCC
The DNA here is from genome assembly GCA_003233545.1 of Spirochaetales bacterium. Classification (GTDB taxonomy): domain Bacteria; phylum Spirochaetota; class Spirochaetia; order SZUA-6; family SZUA-6; genus SZUA-6. The sequence goes on along the minus strand of QILZ01000266.1, from coordinate 16,210 downwards.
TCTCGAATATCCGTCCATGGTGGAACCTATCATACCAGCAGTAAGGGTATCGCCTGTAAAGAGGAATTTATCCATTAAAAACACAATCGAATCTGTCGAGTGGCCCGGTGTCTCGATGACATGAAAGTTAAACGGTGATAATTTAAGTTTATTGCCTTCGCGGACTTCGGTTGCAGGGAAACCCAATATGTTACTGCGATAGCTGTAAATTCGTGCATCGTATATTTTTTTTATCGTTTTTATTCCCTTTATATGGGCACTGTGAGCATGAGTTACAAGGATATGCTTAACATAGAGATTATTATTTTCGATTAGTTTAAGTAATTTAATATCGAATGTGCCTGGATCTATAAGTACTGCATCTCCGCCGTCATCAGGTCCTATTAAATAGGAATTAGAAAATCCCTCTATTGCAAAATGTGTAAAAAATTTCATAATGCTTTAAAAATGCGCCTCCTCGATATTGGAGTATTTCATATCAACAATCTTCAGTCTGCCCTTTTCGAAATGTACTTTTTTTAGATTACAGTCGTTAAAACTGGTATTCTCTATGGATGAATTGATAAACCTCGTAGAGTATAGATCGGAATCGTTAAAAACTGTTTCGATACAATGAACGCCCGTAAAATTGCACCGGAGTATTTCGGAGGAGCTGAAATCACAATTATTTATTTCGGAGCCTGCGAAAACGGAGCACTTTAACTCCGTATCCGTGAAAATACAGTTATCGAGATCGGAAAAGTCGAGAAAAACAAACCACATAGCAGTACCCGTAAAATCAATACATGACAATTTTACATGAGAAAAACTGCATTCAAGGAAAGTTTTTCCCCTTAGAGTAAGATTTGACAGTTCCAGCCCATCCAGAACAAGTTTCTTAAATGAAGTGTTCTTTATAAGGTATTCTTTAATATGTTTCAGGAACAATAGTTTGTCGGGCAGGTGTTTATAGCAGTACTCGCTGTCCGTAAGTGCGGGTTGCCCGCAACCCTTTACGGTACATGATTTGAATATCATGGATTAAGATTATCCTATTCACTATGGAATAACAAGATAAAAGATTGAATGAATGTGTGATATTCGTATATTATAGAATAAGCGTATGACGATAAATAATAATTCCATAGAATACAGGAAAAGACCGGTACTCTTTTTTGATTCCGGTGTGGGAGGGCTTCCGTACCTCCTGCATGCAAGAAAGCAGCTGCCCGGTGAGAGGTTTGTATATCTCGCAGACAGGGCAAATTTCCCTTACGGGGAAAAAACGATTCCGGAAATACGAAATGCGGTTTTTAGATCGATTGCGCGTATAAATACGGTCGAAAAGCCGAAACTCATAGTGATTGCCTGTAATACTGCATCCGTTGTTGCTCTTTCCGATCTTCGTGCTAAATTCAATCTGCCCTTTGTAGGTGTCGTGCCTGCGGTAAAACCGGCGGCGCGCCTGAGTGATAATGGGAAATTAGCCGTTTTAGCTACTTTAAGAACTGCCGGGGATATATATCTTAAGAAACTGATAGACAGTTTTGCCTCGGGTAAAGAGGTAAAACGGTTTGCAGAGGGGAATCTTGTACGGTTTGTCGAGAATAAATTCTTTGATACTTCGAAACAGGAAAAACTGGATCTGTTAAGAAGTACTTTGCATGAAGTTAAAGAAAACAGATTTAACACCGTTGTACTCGGCTGTACGCATTTTCTCTTAATGGAAGAGGAGTTACGGGAAGTTCTCGGAAAAAAAGTGAGAATAGTCGATTCAAGGGACGGAGTAACCAATCAAATTAAAAGATTATTGGAGTTATACAATCTGTTTAATAAAAGTAAGGCGGGGGAAGATAATTTTTATGTAACCGGAAATGATCCTCCGGAAATGCGGTATAAACTTTTTGCCGGGAAATTCGGGTTGGTTCCCGCAGGTACGATTTCTCTGGTATGAATACATCATCTGATCGAAGCAAAAATACGGATATTATAATGGAAGGCAGAGTAATAGCAGGTATTAACAATATTTATACTGTTCAGGTTAATAATAAATTGTGGATATGCAGAATAAAGGGTAAAATTCTAAAGAATGATCGAAAATACTATAATCCTATAGCTACCGGTGATGAAGTGCAATTTATTACTAATGGTTACCAGGACCATGACGGATGGATCGTATCACGCAAAGAAAGAAAAACATCGCTGCTGCGCTGGAACAAAAAACGAAAAGCTCCCCAGGTAATAGCTGCTAATTCCGATCTTCATGTCTGTATTACTTCAACGGAATCTCCCCCTTTCAGGCCGCGGTTTCTGGACAGATTGATTCTATCGGGCGAGATAGGGAAAATGGAAAATTTGATAGTTGTAAATAAAATCGATCTCGGAATGACAGATTTTATAAAGGAACGTATCGATAATTTTAAATCTATTGGCTACAAGGTGCTTTTATGCTCTGCTGCCGATGGAAGAGGGATGAAAAAGTTAAAACGATACGTGAGTGAGCGGGTCGCTGTTTTTACAGGCCAGTCCGGGGTTGGGAAATCATCATTGTTAAACAAACTGGACGATAGAATCGAAGCTGTGACCGGTATGATATCCAGGAAATACAACAGAGGTTCCCATACGACAAATTCTTCGAGAATGTATATTACGGATGATAAAACGAATATTATAGATACTCCGGGATTACGCGAACTTGAAATTTATGGTATCGAGCCTGAAGAATTATCATTTTATTTTCCGGATATCCGTAAATACACACATGAATGCAAGTACCCGTCGTGCCGGCATTTACAGGAACCCGGGTGCGCTGTGATAGATGCGGTTGATACCGGGAATATACACAGAGACAGGTATTTAAGCTACACATCGATATATGAGCAGATGGACAAGAACAGGCGTGAAATGTATGGACGAGCATAGTATAGCTCTGCTGGGATTCGACAGAATAATCGCAGAACTTTGTAAAGAATCTTTGAGTACCGAAGGAACCGAATATTTAAAAACTCAGGGGTTTTACACGGATATTAAGGAGCTTGAGAAAAATCTTAATCTTTCGGTTTCCATGAGGAAGGCACTTGAATCAGGCGAGGTATTTCCGTCGGTTTCATTTCCGGAGATAATGAATTATATGGAGCGTATTTTCAGAGGTGCTTTATATCTCGAAGCGGAAGAGATTGCAAATATCGGAATATATTTACAGTCATCTAAGAAACTTAAGAAATACATAAAAAAGATTTCGCAAAGTAGTGAACTTAAAGAAATATCGGAATCGATGCCGGAATTAGAGAAACTCGAGCGTAGTATATTCAGGATAGTGACCAGACGGGGCGGGATTAAGGATAAGTCGATTCCTGAGCTTAAAGCAATCGGCAGTCGTTTAAAGAGACTGAAAAATGATGTGGAAGCACTTGCGAATTCTTATTTTAAAGATGACAGGTATAAAACCTTCTGGCAGACCGATACGCCGACGGAACGTGACGGAAGGCTTGTTCTGCCGTTAAAAGCGAATTTTAAAGGCAGAATACATGGAATAGTACATGAAGTATCCGGAAGCGGCGCTACAATATACCTGGAACCGCATAATATCGTTGAGAAAAACAATGCAATAAGAGAAGTGCAGAGTGAATACAGAAGGCAGGTACTGGAAATATTAAAGAAACTTACAGCAGCTGTCTCCGCAAATAAAGAGTCCATAGAAGTTGTCAGAAAGATTACAGGGTTTATAGACGCACTTATAACGAAAGCGCGTTTTGCGATTATACATAGATGCACAAAGGCGGAATATTCTAAGAATACCGTTAAGCTTTTAAAGGCACGTCATCCCTTCCTCGGCAAAAAGGTTGTTCCTGTTACGGTAAGTAATGGTGCGGAATACAGGCTGCTTATTATTACAGGTCCCAATACCGGCGGCAAAACAGTTACCCTTAAAACTATCGGCCTTTTAGCCCTTATGAATCAATTTGCCATGGAGATTCCTGTTTCGGAAGGATCTTCAATGAGAATATTTACAGATATATTTGCCGATATCGGTGATGAACAATCGATAGAACAATCGCTCTCCACCTATTCCGGCCATATAAAAAACCTTTCCCATATTGTTAAACATGCGGGGAAAGATTCTTTAATACTTCTCGATGAGCTTGGAGCAGGTACAGACCCGGAGGAAGGTGTTGCAATAGCTATGGCCCTGCTCGATTACTTCTATGAAACAGAAGCACTCGTGTTTGCTACCACCCACCACGGTATCTTAAAGAACTACGGCTACTCCAAACGGGGTGCGGAAAACGCTTCGATGGAATTCGACAGGGATACCCTGTCTCCGACATTCAGTATTTTAATTGGGGTACCCGGAGAGAGCCACGCCCTGGAAATTGCAAGAAGAACGGGAATGCCGGAGAAAATCCTTAAAACGGCAAAAAGTTACATAGATGATGAGAGAAGCGACGTGTCCGAACTGGTAAACAGTTTGTCGGAACGGCATAGGAAAATCTACGACAGGGAAAAGGAGCAGAAAAAACGTGAAAATGAGCTTGAGGATATGCAGAGAAGAATCGGCCTTCACGAGCTTAAGCTCAGGCAGAAGGAAATGGAGCTTCGGGAGAAGGGACTTAAGGAGCTTAAAGAACTTCTCAGGACTAGCAGGAGCGAAATAGAAAAAACTATTCGTGAAATAAGAGAAAAGGAATTAACAGATGATCGGAGACAGAGTTTAAAAAGCCGTTTACAGGAAATAGAAAACAGAATCGATGAGGAAGAGTTAAAACTGTTTCATGAAAAGACGGATTTTATCCATTCGGATAAGAATAAGATTAAAGCGGGAAGTAATGTCAGAATACGCGGAACGGATAAAAAGGGAAAGGTTCTTCGGAGGGACAGGGCAGATAACTGGATAGTAGAAACGGATAGTATGAGAGTTTCTTTATCCGGCTGTGAGCTTATTCCTGATCCGTACAGTGAAGATACGGATAAGAAACCTACGGAAAGGGAAATCACGGATTTTTCTGTTTCACGGGAAGACCCCGGGGAAGGGCCGGTATTCGAACTGGATATACGGGGTAAAAGGCTCGAAGAAGCTTTAAGAATATTAAACCGGCAGATCGACAGGGCAGCATTGCATGGGTTAACGGAATTCTCTGTAATCCATGGTAAAGGAGGCGGTATTCTTCAGCAGGGTGTTCATGATTGCCTGCGTGAAAGCGGTCTTGTAAAGGATTTTTATTTTGCCCCGGCTAATGAGGGAGGTTTCGGAAAAACAATAGTGAAGATAAATTAATAAATATCCTCGATCTTAAAATTATTTTTCTTAAAAAGCGTAAGAACTTCCCGGATTGTTGTGTCGGGGGTAGATGCTCCTGCTGTCAATGCTATTGTTTTATACTGTGACAGCTGCCCGATATTCAGCTGATCCGGGTATGCAATCCAGAAGGCTTTGCCTGATATTTCTGCTGTTTCATACAGTTGCTTTGTATTACTGCTGTTAAATCCGCCTATTATTACGGATGCTTCGGTTATCTTAGAGTATTTACGTATCCACCGGAGACGATTCAGTACAAAGGGACAGATGGAATTTACTACTTCAGCTTTACCGGCTTTTTCCCCTAATGCTTTTATAACGTTATTGAATGATTTTTCGGAAATTGTCGTCTGGGCAACTATAAGAATTTTACCGCTTATATCCAATCTGTTTATATCTTCCGGGGATGATATTACCATACCGTTTTTTCCCGCATGGCCGAGGTGTCCTTTTGTTTCCGCATGTTCGGGATAACCGACTATCAAAATTTTATAACCTAGTTTGCTGTAGTAATCTATTTTCCTGTGTATAATTTTTACTCTCGGACATGTAAGATCGAGATACGGGATTCGGTTGTTTTTTAAATAATTTTCATCCTCAGGCGGAATTCCGTGTGCCCGTATTATGACATACTGACTGCCGGTCAGCTCTTCCATGCTGTGAACAAAGGAAATACCATACTTTTTAAGATTTCCGGTAACGATAGGATTATGAACAAGTTCCCCGAAAGTTGCCACATTACTGTTTTCATTGGCTGCTTTAACCGCTCCCCGTACGGTGCGTTTTACACCTGCACAGAGACCTGCATGTTTATCATAAAGTACCCTTGTCATGCTCATAATTAAAGATTAATATAAAACAAAACAGGTGCTTTATGAACCCCCAACTAATAATAGCGATATTTTCTAAATGGCAGGTTATGGCGATTTCCGTTTTTGTAATGGTTCTGCTGCCGGTTGTTTTTTATCTTGCATCTCTGGATAGAAGGCCTGTAAAGATACGGCGTAATTACGGTAATTTAAGACAGGTAAAGGATAAGAAAAGACCTGCAAATACGGGTATCCGGGAAGAAGGTTCGGAGGAAAGAGACATACAGGAAGAGAATGAGGAAGATAATAGTAAAGGGGGCAAGGGAGCATAATCTAAAAAATATAGATGTGGAGCTTCCGCGTGATGCACTTATAGTTATATCCGGGATAAGCGGATCGGGGAAGTCGTCACTTGCCTTTGATACGATATTTGCAGAGGGGCAGAGACGGTATGTCGAGTCGCTTTCATCCTATGCCAGGCAGTTTTTAGGCAGACTCGATAAACCGGATGTCGATTATATAGAAGGCCTGTCCCCTGCAATATCCATAGAACAGAAAACCACTCATAGAAATCCGAGGTCGACAGTCGGTACCGTAACGGAGATATACGATTATCTAAGGCTTCTCTTTGCAAGAATAGGCACGGCGCATTGTCCTGGCTGCGGCAGAGAAATTAATGAACAGTCGGTCGATCAGATAGTCGATGCAATTCTTGCCTATCCTGAAGGTTCAAAGCTGGTACTGCTTTCTCCCCTAATCAGAGGAAGAAAGGGAGAACATCAGAAGGTACTGGAAGACGCTTTAAAAGCCGGGTTCGTACGTGTACGGATAGACGGTAGTATTCATTCTCTCGATGAAGAGATTAACCTTGAAAAAAACAGGAAACATACGATAGAGATAGTCATCGACCGGCTCATCGTAAAAGCGGAAATACGAAACAGAATAGCCGAATCGGTAGAGACTGCGCTGGATGTTTCCGGCGGTAAAATAATTGTTGCAGACCAGTCCGGAGGTGCAGAGAGGTTTTTTTCACAGACAAATTCCTGCCCGGTCTGCAACATAAGCATTCCTGAACTTCAGCCGAGATTATTTTCGTTCAACAATCCCTACGGTGCATGTCTTTCCTGTTCCGGTCTGGGTATAACCCTCGAATTCGATGAAAAACTGGTTATTCCCGACAAAAGCCTCTCCTTTAATGAAGGTGCTGTTATTCCTTATAATCCCAAATCCAACTGGTACAGGAATATATTTAAATCACTTGCAAAACACTTAAAATTTACTCTCGATACGCCGTTTAAAAAATTATCCGAATCCGTATATTATCAGCTTCTCTATGGAACCGATGACGTTATTCAATTTAAACATGAAAGCAGGGAAAAGAATGAAAAGTATGAGTATCATTCCCGTTTCAGAGGAATCCTTAACGATTTAAAGCGGCGTTATATGGAAACACAGTCAGAGGGAATTAAGGAATGGCTCGAAAAATTTATGCAGCAGCAGAAATGTCCGGTCTGCAGCGGCAGACGCCTTAAACCTGAAAGTCTTGCCGTAACTGTAGGAAATAAGAATATCTATGAAATTACAACATTCTCCGTAAGCGATGCTCTGTGTTTTTTTGATAATCTGTCATTAAATGAAACGGATAAAATCATTGCACGTCAGATATTAAAAGAGATAAAAGCACGGCTTTCATTTATGGTAAGTGTCGGTTTAAATTATCTGACATTAGAAAGAAAGGCTGGAACTCTTTCAGGAGGTGAGGCACAGAGGATACGCCTTGCGACTCAGATCGGTTCTTCATTGGTCGGGGTGCTTTATGTTCTCGATGAACCTACGATCGGTCTGCACCAGAGAGACAACAAAAGACTTCTGGATACCCTTAAACACCTGCGTGATATCGGAAATACCCTTATTATTGTGGAGCATGATGAACAGACGCTGAAAAGCGCCGATTACATTGTAGATCTCGGGCCCGGAGCAGGCGAACACGGAGGTGAAATTACCGCCTGCGGCACCTATTCTGAAATACTCAATAATCCTGCCTCGTTAACAGGGAGGTTTCTTTCCGGCAGTCTTACAATGGATGTCCCTTCCGGAAGGCGGGAAGGTTATGGCAAATTCATAAAGCTTTTTGGTGCAAGGGAACATAATTTAAAAAATATCGATGTCGTTTTTCCCTTAAGCAGACTCACTGTTATTACCGGCGTCTCAGGTTCGGGAAAATCGACCCTGTTAACAGACCTTATGCATCCGATTCTGGCGTATAAAGTCGGTAAGGGAAGACCTCCCGGGGGCGGTTATGAAAGAATCGAAGGATATGAAGAAATAGACAAGGTAATTAATATCGATCAGAGCCCTATAGGAAGAACGCCGCGTTCCAATCCTGCAACGTATGTTGGTTTGTTTACTCCTGTCAGAGAGCTCTTTGCTTCGCTAACCGAATCTAAAGCGCGGGGTTATAAACCGGGCAGATTTTCTTTTAATGTTAAAGGCGGAAGGTGCGAGAATTGCCAGGGGGCCGGAACAAAGAAAATAGAAATGCATTTTTTGCCTGATGTCTATATTACATGTGACGTCTGTAAGGGAAAACGTTATAACAGGGAAACACTGGATGTTCGTTTTAAGGGTAAGAATATTCACGAGGTTCTCGGGATGTCTGTTTCCGAAGCACTTGTATTTTTTCGGCATATTCCGTCTGTGGCAAGGAAATTAGAAACTCTGGATTCTGTCGGGCTCGGGTATATTAAACTCGGACAATCGGCGATAACGCTCTCGGGAGGCGAGGCACAGAGGGTAAAATTATCCCTGGAACTTTCCAAACGGAGTACCGGAAGAACATTTTACATACTCGATGAACCCACAACAGGGCTTCATTTTGCAGATGTTAAAAAACTCATGGAAGTACTCCAGATGCTGGTCGACAGCGGTAATACCGTAGTACTGATCGAACACAATATGGATGTTATAAGACAGGCGGATTATGTAATAGATCTGGGGCCGGAAGGAGGTGATAAGGGGGGTGAAATAGTCATCGCCGGAACGCCGGAAGAGATTATGCAGTGTAAATTTTCCCATACAGGTGAGTATCTGAAAAAGGTGCTTAAACATTAAGTATTATGTATAAACTGCTGGTAACACTTTATTTTACGGTAATTATTATTACATCCTATGCTGTTCCGCTGGAATCATTTAAAGAGCTGCCCGGGGCAGAGGAGACGCCGGATTTAATCGCACAAACTCTATCCGAGGATATATCTACTGCCAGTTATTATGAACTTCTAAGCTGGAGTCATGATCTCTCTCTAAAGGAAACCGGAAGCAGAAAAGAACTGCAGCAGCGTTTAATGAAATATTACAATGTCAAGCCGCCCGCTGCCGTTAAGGAAGAAAAACGCACAATAGAGATAGAATCAGCAAAGGAAACGGAATATTTTACAATCGAATCCATTAAAGAAAACTATGTCGTTCTTCGCGGTGATGTAGTACTGACCATACAGGATAAAGAGAAAAATATAAAACATACAATCAAAGCCGATAAGATTATATTTAATCAGACGGAAAATACTGTAACTGCAACGGGTAATGTGGAATACCGCCTTCATAGTGGTTCCCGGGAAGAAGTATTTAAAGGTGAATCCATAAGTTTTAATTTGAATGACTGGGAAGGTATATTTTACCGGGGTAAAACGGAGAGGGAACAGGAGCAGGGCGGAAAGAAAATAACATACTTCTTTAAGGGAAAGGAAATAATAAGAAAGAAAAACGATGTTGTAATCCTTAATAACGGCAGTATAACCTCCTGCACGTTGGATAATAATCCTCATTACCATATAAAAGCAAAAAAAATATGGGTACTTGCTCCGGGTGAATGGGCTATTCAGAACGCTGTTCTCTATATCGGCAGGGTTCCCGTAATGGCAGTTCCTTTCTTTTTTTATCCGGGAGATAAGTTGTTTTTTCATCCCGCAATCGGCTACAGGGATCGTGAGGGAAATTACATACAGACTACTACGTATCTTATAGGCAGACAAAAGCAAAATACCAGCCCGATCTCGTTCTTAAATCTTAATCATGGGGATAACGGGCAGTATAAGGAATATATTAAGGGACTTTTCCTGTATAAGACAAAAGAAATTTTAAATAAGCCGAATGAAGATTTTTTAAAAGTATTTATAGATTTATATTCACGGCTTGGTGCATTTGCAGGAATAGAGGGGAGTTTTCATCCGGATGTGAACTTTAAAGCCGGTGTTGCTGTCAGCCGGGATCTTTTTTATAATACCTTAACTGATTTATACACCCCCTTCTACATGGATAAAAACAATAAACTTGTTTCTATATGGAATAATTCCTACCTCCTTGGTATTCCTGTTCCCTTCAGGTACGGAGTAAGTTCGAATATTAAGTCTAATACGGGGATATTCTCCTTTTCGGGTAATATTGAACTTTACTCCGATCCGTACTTCAGTGAGGACTTCTATAACAGGTCGGAAGGCCTGGATTGGAATGCAATCTTAAGCGGTCAGAGCACGGAACCCGCTTCCGGCATCATTAAAAACAACCTCTTCTGGTACCTGAATATGAAAGTTAATATGGCAGATCTTATAAAATCTTCTGTTCTAAGCAGCCTGTCATTCCCTTACATAAATATAAAATATTCTATTCAGAGTAAGGATAAAACAATTGCCGATACGAATACTATCAGTTCCGTGGATCCCTCGCGGCGGTTTTATTATCCTTTGAGTTTAAAGATTCCCGAAGTTTCTTTTAATGCCGGCGGAACGATTTATAATTCCGGGGATACAGGTACGGGAACAAAAAACAGGGCCATTAATAAGAGGGGAAGATTAAAAGATCCCGGGCAGGGTTACAGATTTGATATTATAAATAAGAATGAGAAAGTTAAACCTGCTGAAAAAGAAAAAAAAGAAAGTGTATATTTTATTCCGCCGGTTCGCATAAAAGATACGGTGGTTTCTCGAAATGAAAATACTTCGGATATTAAGGTCAGTTATCAGTTTAAACCGAGATTTGCCATCGATGATACATTCAATTATCAGCAGTGGGAAAAGAGTGAGGATGTGGATTACTCTCTGCTCTATACGACTTTTTCAGGTTCCGGTTTTTCGAGGATCGATTCCGGCATTAAGCTGCTGAACTCACTTGTTAATGTAAATGAAGGCATCGTTTTCGAAGGAAATTATATTAACCGTTTTAATAAATCGGATTCTCTGGCAGAAGAGGAATGGCAGAGTATTTTACTCAACGATTATAGTCAGAGAAGATTCGATATTAAGAATATTATAAGTTTATCATTGCAGCCCTTAATGCAATTTGAATCTTTTAAAGGGTCGATAGTATCCTATAATCTGAACTGGTTATTCTATAAATTGATATTTTCGGATTTTAAAGACGGTGTACCTGTTTACACCGGTATAAGTCCGACTTGGGATAAATCGTCTGTTCTCGCAAATAATTTTAAACTGCTGCTGAAATTTGTACCGGTTAAAGATATAAATCAGTCATTAAGTGTAACATATTCCATGCCTCCGCTCGATGAGTCGTTAATGACACGTTTCGATTCGAAATTCTGGCTTTCCAATACGTCCGTTCAGGTTTCGTTAAATAAAAATAAAGATACCGGCTGGATATTAAAACCGGTTTCTCTCGGAGAAAATCTTATATTCGGCAGCGATGCTTCGCTCTCCGCAACGGCAAATCTGGACGGAGAGACTTTTGTTTTTAATAATTTTAATACAGGGGCGAAATTATGGAATATTAATACCTCTCTTTCCTTTGAAAGAATGATACCTGTCGATCCGCTGGGTAATCAGACCGGGACAGAAAAAGTATTATTACCGCTCGTATTTAAAATAAACTATAAAATACCGGGCAATAATTATTATTTCTGGAAAAACAGAATAAATATCGAAACTTCGGTCGATACGGATTATACCATGAATTTACAGAAATATATCGACAGCGTTTTTAATTTTACCCTTAAATTTAATATTTCAATATACAAATTCCTGGATTTGTCATTTTCGGCAGCTTCCTACAATAAGAGGATGTACCTCTATATACCGGAAATGGCAAAAAAACTGGATGAAAAATGGGTAAATCCTGTTTATGATCTTTTGAGATCCTTTAATTTCTTTAATATGGAAGACAGGTACAGAACATTTTTTAAAATAAAATCTTTGTCTGTAAAAGGTGTACATCATCTGCACGATTGGGATCTTTCATTCGAGTACTCCGGCCAGCCCAAATTACATCAGAATACCGACGGCACGGCACAGTACGAATGGTCGACATCATTTTCCATATTTATTCAATGGCCGTCTTTTCCGTTGATGAAAAGCAGGATTACCGGTGATTCACAGGGAATAAATATACGGGGTTGACTTTATTTCGCAGTTATAGATAACATTAACATGATGGAGATTTATGCATAGACATTGGTCGATCGTGGTGAACGATCAAACAGTTTTGAGTGATCTTTTTGGGGCTAATGACCAGAATATAAGAGTATTTGAAGAACTTTTAGGTGTAAGGATGCTTGCGCGGGGGAATGAAATATTTCTGGAGACTGATAATGATGATAAAAAGCGGGTTTTTAAGACAATACTGAGTGAGTGCGAAGATCAGGTAAAATCCGGGCATTCTTTAAATCCTGCATTAATAAGAGCTATCCATAGTTCCGTCAGAGACGGCGAAAGTGTTACTGTTGATTTTTTTAAAAAAAATGCCGTTATAATTCCCAATGGAATCACGAGAGTTTTCCCGAGGAGTCAAAATCAGGCTGCATATCTTGAATCTATTGATAATAACGATATGGTATTCGGGATAGGTCCCGCAGGTACCGGTAAAACATATCTTGCAGTAGCTGAGGCTCTTAGAACCGTACTTAACCGGGAAGTGAGGAGATTGGTTATTACGAGGCCGGTTATAGAAGCCGGAGAGAGCCTCGGATATCTTCCCGGTGATCTGGAAAGTAAAATAAGCCCGTATCTTAAACCTCTCTATGATGCCATGGAAATACTCCTGCCTGTCGAGATTATAAAAAAAATGGAAGAAAACGGAAGACTCGAAATAGCACCGCTTGCATATATGAGGGGGAGAACTTTATCCGATGCCTTTATCATTCTTGATGAAGCACAGAATACAACAAGGGAACAGATGAAAATGTTTTTAACAAGAATCGGAGAAAACAGCAAAACCGTAATTACAGGCGACATTACCCAGATCGATCTGCCTAAATCCAAATCGTCCGGTTTACTGCATGTTATGTCTATTCTCAACATGATAAAGGAGATTAAATTTATTTTCTTCAATGAAACCGATGTTGTACGGAATAAATTGGTGCGGAAAATAGTACACGCCTATGAAACAACCAAAGAAAAATAATATTCTTAAAGATCCGCCCTCGGACAAATATAGTAAATTTTTAGATTTCATCAAAAAGAGGGTGTTAACAGGACATATACTGATTATTTTCGGCACACTGCTCTTAACCCTCATAATGATTCTTATTAATCTGCAGCTTGGGAAATTTTCATTACGTAATTCATTATCGTCGTATAAAGTCGGAATGGTTGCCGAACGTGATGTCGAGGTCGACAGAAATCTGATTTTTACGGATAAAAAAGCAACGAAACTTAAAAGAAATGCGAAAGTAAAGCTTGTGCCGTCAATTTTTGAAGTAAACGAGGGGATTATTGATAAGGTTACAAAGGATTTTGCGAAATTCAAAGCAACAATTATCGATGCACTAAGCTCGAACTTAAGCGAGGGTAATACTTTTTTGCGTATTCAGCTTGTAATTCCGGGTTTCGGAAATAAAGATATTATAAAGCAGCTTCTTAAATATAATGATCCTCTTTCCATTCTTTCGGAGTCGGAAAAACTGCTTATCGGGATAGAAAAATCAGGAATAGTGGCTCATATGGACAGACCGGAGATACAGGATTATCTTGCATCCGGACAGGTGGAAATCTGGCAATGGGAGGAGGGCAGTTTAAAAAAGGAAAAGGTAGCGGTGAAGAATTTGATAAACCTCAAATCGATAAATGATACTGTCGATAAATTGCTTGCCGGATCCGGCTATAGTAATAAGGACAAGAATCTAATTACAGCGATTGTATCGGAATTTGCAGAAGAGGATTGTTTTCTTAATAAAGCGGAAACGGAGAAGCGGAGGCAGCAGGTATATAACGAAGTGGAACCTGTTATCGGAAAACTTGTTAAAGGCCAGGTTATTGCACGTAAAGGGGATATCATTACGGATGAAATAAAAAGTAAAATAGATGCTCTCGGAGACTATTCTTTTCAGATTAATATAAAAGGAATAACAGGTACCATTTTATTTCTCATAGTAATTTTTATGCTTACAATTTATCTTCTCAATAAAGAGATAATTGGTTTTCATCTGCAGAAAGAACAGATAATGCTGCTATCCGGATTAACCCTGACGTACAGTGCACTTGCCGTTATTCTTTTCAGAGTAGACGGGTTGGCGGACTGGCTTCCCTTTTCCGTTATTCTTCCGACGGCTACATTTGCAATTATGATAACGATTCTTATATCAGGCCGGGCAGGTATAATCTTTTCTCTCTTTATGGCTTTTCTGCTTATTCTCGTACAAAAAATGAATATATATACATTTCTCTTTGCCTTTTTCTCCGGAATAGCGGCATCCGCTCTTGTTCAGAAAACAGAAAAAAGAATAGATCTGGTAACAGCAGGACTGTATATGGCGGGATTCGATGCCGGATTCTTAATTGTTCTGGGGTTTTTTAAGAATTACGATTTCAGTAAATTTATGGTGGTTATCGGCTGGGGCCTGGGTAATGGTTTTTTATGCAGTATATTAAGTATCGGTTTCCTGCCCGTTATGGAGCAGATCATGAATGCACCGACACGTTTCAGGCTGATGGAGCTGTCCGATTTAAATTCCACAGCTATGAAGAGAATGCTGGCACTGGCTCCGGGAACGTATAATCATTCAATAATAGTCGCAAATCTCGGAGAGTTTGCAGCAAGAGAGATAGGAGCGAATCCGCTCATAGCGAGAGTAGGGGGTTATTATCATGATATCGGAAAGGTCGATCAGGCGGAATATTTTGTCGAAAACCAGAGATCTTTTAATAAGCATGATGAACTGAAACCAAGCCTTTCGGCTGCTGTAATTCGCTCTCATGTAAAGATAGGTATCGAAAAGGCAAAAGAGTTAAAACTGCCCCGGGTTATTGTGGATATTATAGCACAACACCATGGTAAAACCCTTATAAAGTATTTTTACCAGAGAGCCAAAGAGGATAAACGTAACGGCAAGATAGCTCCCGAAGATTATTCGTATCCCGGAGAGAGACCTCGCAGCAGAGAAGCGGCTGTTATTATGCTTGCGGATCATGTGGAGGCGGCTTCGAGAACATTAAAGCGTCCGAGCGTGTCAAAACTGGAAAGAATTGTCTGGGATATTATTATCGAAAAATTTAATTCGGGGGAACTGAACGAAAGCGAACTTACAATGCGTGATCTTGAAATTATTAAAAAAAGTTTTGTGCAGATACTTGCAGGTTATTTTCACACAAGAATCGAGTATCCCAGAATTAATGAGGCTTCATATTGAACAGAGCTGAAGTCTCGGTATCCGTTATTAAAGTACCCCGGTGGCTTAAAAATGTAAGCCGGTTCTGTCTAAAGGTGATGGAATTGCTGGGTCTTTCGAATTATGAAATATCCGTAATGCTGTGTGATGATAAAACCATAACAGATCTGAATAATGGGTACAGAGGAATAAATAAGCCCACGGATGTACTGTCCTTCAGTCAGGATGAAAGAAATAAAGACGGAGATAATTTTAACGGGAAAAATAATGAAACTCCGGTTCTTTTGGGTGATATCGTAATTTCCATCGATACGGTTAGAAGAAATTCAAAGGAATATAATGTAGATTATGAAGAAGAAATAAGGAGGCTGATTATACATGGTTTACTGCACTTAACAGGAATGGAACATTCGGATAATGAAGATTATAATGAAATGATGAGGTTACAGGAAAAATTATTAAAAAATACTTCGGAGGTTAAATTATTTTGAAACGCAGATCGAATTTTCTCGAGAA
>QILZ01000115.1 GCA_003233545.1 Spirochaetales bacterium | reverse complement strand
GTTGCAGCTTCAGGATTAAAGGAAAAAGCTCAGGAACTTCTCGAAACAATTAAAGAAAACCCATATCAAAACCCTCCTCCTTATGAAAAATTGGTCGGTGATTTATCTGGGGCTTATTCAAGAAGGATCAACATTCAACACAGACTGATATATCAAGTTTATGAAGAGGAGCACATTATCAAGGTTATAAGATTTTGGACGCACTATGAATAATTGAACATGACGATTTTATGCATACCGAAGGCAAAGAGCACCTCGGGTTCCTTGCTATACCTTCTCCGCAGAGCAAACATTTGACACCCGGGATATTTTTTGATAGGCATCTGCCAATGCCCTGAACTGCGGGGAAGCTGGTATGCAGAAGCCCTGTAAAGACGTAAGTCCGTTATTTACTCGAACCGGAGTTCGCCGGGCGATAGACAATCCTGGCTGTTAACAACCGCACCTTCAGGTTTTTTTACCTTTCTGCCGGTTAAAAGAGGATCGTTTGTATTGTCCATCCAATCCAGAAGACGCTTGTTTAAATCATTATAGATCTTTAGATAACCCGGATCATCTATTCTGCTAACCCTTTCCAGGGGATCAAGGTAAAGGTCGAAGAGCATTTCCCGCTGATGCGGTTTTTCCAGATAACCCGAATTAACCAGAAAGGTCTTTCCGGTGCAGTCATCGATATTCGATGCTACAATATTTAAGTTTTCATCGAATCTTTTAATAAGCTTATACCGCTTTGTTCTGATACACCTCATCGGTTCATATGCAGCATGATAAGTAACCTCACCGAATATCTCATTTCTTAAAGAGTCTGTTTTACCCTCTAATAGCGGGAGTAAAGACATGCCCTGAAGCCTGTCAGGTTTTTTAAGACCTGCCAGATCACATAGGGTAGGGTACAAATCGAGATGCGAAACCAGCTCATCGATCACCCGGCCTGCCTTAGGATTTCCGGGGTATTTAAGTATAAGTGCCACTCCTATGCCGGTATCGTACAATGTACACTTCATTTCCGGAAATGCTATGCCATGATCGGTTGTAAATATAACAATTGTTTCATTTTCTATGCCGGTCTCTTTAACTGCGTCGAGAACCAGACCGGTACAAAAATCCACTGCATTTAGCGAAGTAAGGAATCCTGCAAAATCTTCCCTGTTCTTCTTTGTATCCTGCACCGGAAAAGGGGGACGAACATAATCCGGATTAATATTTTTACTGACAGGCGGAAATGTTCTATGTGTATTAAACATCCCGAAAGAGAGGAAAAACGGCTTGTCCGCAGGTTTCTCATGTCTAATATATTCAGCAGCCATTGCGGCATTAGATTTATCATACTCTACAGTATCAAAATTAAAATCTTTAGACATCGCAAAAGAGCTATTTCCCAGAATTCGCGTATATCCTATCTTTTCCTTGTGAGAAGCGACATGCTGTATTCCGCTAAGCACCGTTTCATATCCATTGTTATTTAATTGATTAACAATATGAAGATTATAACGAGAGAGGGAAAATCCTCTGTGTGCCAGGCCCAGCATTCCGCATGTATGAGGACTGACACCGGTTAAGAGTCCGGCTCGACTGGGTGAACAAGTCGGAGCAGTAGAAAAGGCCTGCCTGAAAAGAATACCATCCTCTGCCAATCTCACTATATTAGGGGTTTTTACAGGATATCCATACGGTTCAAAGTAACGGCCGCTGTCATGTGTATGGATATATACAATATTCATTTTTATTTATTTAGCCCTCACCCAGATGGGGCTGGAATACGCCCATTGTCCGTTTAACTGTCTGATACGAATATAATAAAAATCTTCACGTTCGCCGTCCGCGTAATCATTGTATGTCAATTCCTTTCTGTATTCGTTTTCCGGAACAAAACGTTTTATATGTACTGCTCCGGAAAGAAACTTATCAAGATAGAATGAGTCTGATCTATCTAATAATCTTGAGATATCTGCTGCAAATTCTCTGCCGTTTGCATTTATAATAATCTTTGTCTCCGAAGAGCCGTTAATTTCCAGGCAAATCCCCTGATTTGCATTTGTTAAAGTAGTCGGATTTCCCCACGTCTCTGTGACTAATTGAATTTCCTCTCCGGCTCTTTTCCACAGGCTGAAATGATAAGATCCTTTAAAATCTTTTTTGGGATCGATTGTATCCCTGCCGTGAAGCCTTGGTTCTACATCCAGTATCTTACCTTTCTCTACCGCTATTTTAATGCTCCATTCCTGCCTTACCTCATGTACTCCCCAGCCGGCTTCTATAAACAACTTACCTCTTAGTTTTTCTCCTGTCTTTTCTCCTGCAGCGCTGTTGTGATTAATGGGGAAATCATAACGCTTTACAACAATGTTGTTTTTTAACAATTCGATATAATCAATAGAATCCCCTGCTTCTAATGAAATTCTATGCTCTCTGTCTTTTACAAACGACAGGATTTCCCCCATAGGAGAATCATTTATAGTATAATTAAGAACTATCCTGTCTCCTGTAACGGCATAACAGCGCCGGTTTTTCAATGCCGACCAGATAGATTCAACCGATAAATCTTCCGCCCATACTGCAACACGTCCGTAACCATTGCTTCCCGGATGTGCACTGTGATGGTCGGTTGAGCCGATAACACCGAAATGATTTCCCATAGATAAACCGGACTGCATTGTGTTCATGCCGTTTCGAGGCCCCATCGTATGCAGGTAGGGAAAAGCCGCATTATCACTCTCGCTGCAGCCATGCATCGATACTATCTCGACTACAGGACTGGTTTCTTCATTATACGTATCCCAATTGATGCCGCGAAAACCTCTTCTGTAGCCAATGTGATGGGGCACGATAAAAGCATCTCCTCCCCTTTTTCTCTCTTCTAAAACTATCCTTTGCAATTCCTGTATGCTTTTTGGCTTGAACATCTTTTTATGATTGTCATTAAAATAAACTGTGTAATCCCCGTCTGCTAATGAATGCACCTCATAGCTTGGAAAAGCTACGAACTTTCCAGGTACATTATGAGAATCTATTAATTTAACAAAATTGCTCCAGCCTTTTTCGAGTTTATCGAAACCTGTTTTGTGGTAGCCGAGTACGGATTCCAATTCCGGCGTACTATCCGGCATATCCGGCCAGGAAGAATGTCCGGTAATACTGACAAAATCAAGTTGTAACTCGGCATTTTCAAGAGCATCTTCCAGGCTCCCATGGCCGTAGCTGGCATTGCAGTGGTTATGAATATCTCCGAAATAACATTTGTAATTCAAATTAACTCCTGATCCGGAGGGAAATATATAATTTTTCCCTCTTTAGCTGATTTATACGCACCAATAATCATAGTTAATGCATTAATTCCGTCATCGATTGTAGCTATAGGTTCTTTATCCCCTGTTAACATATCGATGAATTCCCGGGGGAAAAGTGAATGTAGTTTTGAAAAATCAAATGTTTCTTCAAGAACTTCCCACTTGCCTGTCTTTTTTTTGAATATACTTAAATGAGGCCAGTATGATTTTCCTGTTGATGAAGCGCAATCGGTGAAATTCTCGATCAAAACTCCATGTTCTCCGTATATTTCCGTTGTTGGTCCTCCTGCTATCCAGTTCCATGCAGCCTCATGAATTACAAGGAGGTCATCGGGATATCTATAGATTGCAACTGCAGAAGCTTCTACTTCCCCATAAAGCTTCTTTGAAAATTCGGCATAGACCGATTCCGGCATTCCAAAGTAGTGATGCAGCAGATCTGTTTCGTGTACGCCTTCGTCTATATAAGCTCCTCCCCCTGCTTCTTTTTTAGAAACAATCCACGGCATATCATTATCCAATCCCTTTAAACCAAATCCGTGCCCATGCCTCTTTCTGACATGAGTTATTCTGCCTAATTCTCCACTGTCCAGGATATTTTTAATTATCCTGTTTCCGGTAATTAACCTCTGAGGGGATGATTGAAGAAACATTATACCGGCGTTCTTTACAGCATGTTTCATTTCTATAGCATCATTCAGGGTCATGGCTGTTGGTTTTTCACACAGAATATGTCTTTTATACCGGCAGCTTTTTAAGGTCAGCTCTTTATGTTTTAAAGTCTCGGAACAGATAGCTGCCGCAGTAACCCTATTATCTTTTAATAACTCATCAAGATTATTAATAAAATTTATATTGTATTTCTTCTTTATAGTGTTTGCCCGGAGGGTATTATCATCCCAAAAACCGATTATTTCAACTCCCGGATCGTTTAAAAATGTTTCGAGCCATTTATACTGGTGAAAATGTGCAAAACTTAAAAGTGCTATTCCAACTTTACCGTTTTTATTAACAGTTTCTATTCTATGTCCCAAGACGGAACCTCTATTTCTCTTCCTTCTTCAGCAGATTTATAAATTGCATGAGCCAGTTGTAAAGCCCGGTATCCTGCTTCGAAAGTCGATCTGCAGGTAATACCTTCTAAAAAACAGTCGATAAAATGACGTATTTCCCGGTGATGGCCCTTAACATTCCACTCATCCACCGGCGGGAAAGACCATCCTGCAGTGGAAGATCGATGAGGCCTGCTCTCTGTTACACTGATACTTTTATCACGATATAACATAAGTCCGTTAACATTCCTGGAGTGATCCACCAGCAGAGTACCTTTGCTTCCATAGATCTCTGCCCGTATATCGAGCCCTCCCTGAATTCCCCAGGAACAGACAAATTGTCCTAAAGTACCGGATTCAAAAGTTACAGAAGTCACTACCGTTTCCTCTGTGCCTATAGCTGGGGTACGCATGGCGGAGACTTTTACAATTGAACTGCCGAGCAGCCACTCAACAAGGCCCAGACCATGTATACCCATATCGATTAAAGCCCCGCCTCCTGCTTTTTTAATATTCCAATACCATCCGGAATGCTTGGGGCCGCTTCCCAGTTCATTTATTCTAAAAAGCTTTACTGCACCTATATCACCTGCATCTATAATATTTCTGCATCTGTCAAAAACCGGTGCAAACCTGCGATTTTCGGCATACATGGCGAGAGTGCTGTTTTCTCGAACCGTTTCCATTACTTTCCCGGCTTCTTTAATACTTACAGCGAGAGGCTTTTCCATTATAACAGCTTTCCCGGCTTTAGAAGCGGCAATTGCTACCTCCGCATGCATAAAATTGGGTGCTGTAATATCGATGATATCTATAGCCTTATCCTCTGTTAAGCTTTCCCAATCTTTCGAAAAACGTTTATAACCGAATTCATCAATAAATTTCCGGCCGCTGTTTTCTTCCAGAGAAGAAACAGCAGTGAGTTCTACTCTGTCATCCATAGAATAACATATTGAATGAGCCCTTCCCATGAACCCGGTTCCTATTAAACCAATTCTTGCTTTTTTCATTTTACAGCTCCTATGGTTAAACCTTTAACTATATATTTTTGGACAAAGAACGTTAATACAAGAATGGGCAAAAGAATTAAAGTTCCGGAAGCAAAAACCGGCCCCCATTCAATTGCATATGCAGTTACAAAGTCACCAGCGGCTACAGGTAAAGTTTTTACCTTTTGAGAAGAGCAGAATACCATGGCAAATAGATATTCGTTCCACGTAAAAATAAAGGTAAATATACTGGTAGTAATGATACCGCTTCGTGCTAAAGGAAAAATAAGAAGCACTAACCTTTGAAACAGGCTGGCTCCTTCCATTTTTGCAGCTTCTTCTATCGAAACAGGAATTTCGTCTATAAAAGATTTCAATAGCAGTAGAGCAAAAGAAAGATTTAATGAAATGTTTACAAGTATAAGCGCCCATAATGTATTTAATAAATTAAGATATTTAAAAATTATAAAGAAGGGCATTAAGACAGCTGCAGGAGGTGCAATTCTTGTAACTAAGATTCCAAGATTCATAGAATCTCCGCCAGTATTATAGCGCGACATGCTGTACGAAGCAGGGAAAGCACTTAAGAAAACAATAATAGTAGTTCCGACGGCTACAAGGGTGCTATTAACTAAAAATCTATTAAAATTATGAGAAGTAAAAATCTGGTAATAATTTTTTATTGTCGGTTTAAAAATAAAGATTAAATTCTGGCTGATTATCTGCCTGTCGGTTTTTAACGAACTTAAAATAATCCATAAAATGGGAAAAGCCCATACCACTACTACAGCAATAATAACTATATAAAAGAGAAATCTAAGAATTATCTTCTTCCGCCTGGCGTTATTATGCATCTTTTTTCCCTCCAAGCTTTATAGTTATGCCAACAAACAAAGAAATGAGCATAATAATAACTACACCCAATGCGCTTGTCATTCCGTATTCACTCGTTGTAAAACCGAGTGTATAGAGATGAATATTTATAACTCTCGTAGATTCTGCGTTCCCGAATAACACCCATATTTGTGCATAAACTTTTAAACAATCAATAACCCGAATAAAAACAACAGCCCAGATAATCCTTTTAAGCAGAGGAAGAGTT
The DNA here is from genome assembly GCA_003233545.1 of Spirochaetales bacterium. Classification (GTDB taxonomy): domain Bacteria; phylum Spirochaetota; class Spirochaetia; order SZUA-6; family SZUA-6; genus SZUA-6. The sequence goes on along the minus strand of QILZ01000115.1, from coordinate 16,532 downwards.
ATATGCCTAAATGCCTGCCAGCCGGATGCACCATCTATACCTGCCGCTTCGTATACCTCTGCAGGCAGGGAAGTCATTCCCGAATATAGAACAAGAAAACAAAAGGGTGTCCACTGCCAGAAATTTACAAATACGATAGTACGGAAAGCATAAGTAAGATTAAATTTATTTACAAGCCATGAGCCAACAAAGGGTATATTTGCGAATAAGGGGAGCCCCCTGGTGGAAAGCCAAGGCTGTGGTTGTAAACCGATCTTTTGTAAAAAGACATTTAAAAACCCAGTATCGAAATCGAAGAAATACTTCCACACCATCGCTACAACAATTGGAGTTGCCAGAATCGGGAAGAGGAGAATTGTCTGAACAAATCTTTTACCCTTAAATTCCCTATAGAGAAGCGCAGCTAAGAATAATCCAACAAAAATCTGCGGTGTAACGGTATAAATTAAGAAAGTCAGTGTTCGCCTTAAACTCGACCAGAACATGGGATCCTTTGTAAACAGATCGATAAAATTCTGTAATCCTACAAAAGGCCATGTTTTGTTAAAAACGACAGGATCAAGTCGGAATAATGAGGTATATAGCATATAGAGTATTGGAACAATAGTTGTGCCAATGAGTAAAAAGGCTGCCGGGAGAGTTAAATAATATTTGGTATTATCCTTTTTCATTTGGCCTGTATTTTCCCCGTATTTAGATGTGAGGACTACCTTTATGGGTAGCCCTCAAGATGAAAGTTAATTATTCATATTTAGCTTTTAAGTTGATAAGATTCTTCTCTGTTCTGGCAAGAATATTCTCGATCGGTTTATTTGTTGTTAAAATATCGGCTACCATCTGGTTGAGAATTTCATGCATCTTTGAGTAGTAAGGAACAAGAGGTTCCATTCTCGCAAGAGAATAGGTCTTAGCCATTACGGAGAAGTACGGATCGCCTGCATTTTCGGGAGCATTTAAGAGAGAAGGACGGTAAATACTACCTCCGTGTTTGCCCCTGATTTTAAATCCTTCCTTACTTGTTGCATAAACAAGAAATTTCCATGCTGCAAGTTTATTGTGGCTTTTTACATTCATTACAAGCCCCCATCCGTGGGTCTGCGGTGTTCTTCTAATCGACCCGTCTTTCTGCCTGACACCGGGAATTAGTGTTATACCATACTTATCTTTGAATTTACTATCCGAAAGCTTTATATTGTTCCAGGCAGCATTCCAGAAGGGAACAGCCTGGGCAACAAGTCCGGATTTCATTGCATCAAAAACTTTTGGATAGTTATATGTTGTAATATCTTCCGGCATATAAGGTTTAAGTGATCTATAAACATTAGCGGCTTTTTTTACAGCGTCGCTGTTAATGGCAACTTTCCCATTCTTATCAATTACATCACCACCGAATGACCATATAACCGTATCAAAAATCTTAGGTGCTTCCGGACCGCCTGTCATAGCGGTTAAAATAGTTCCATACTTTGTCGATGCTGTCCCGGTATTCTTCTTAGCCAAAGCAATAAGTTCATTCCATGTATCCGCAGGCTTAGTTATAAAATCTTTTCTGTAATAGTATACCTGGCTGGAAAGATCCGTTGGAATACAGTAAATTTTGCCTTTATAAGTTAGTTTTATCGGCAGATCAGCAAGATCATATGCTTTTAAGTCGGTTAATTTCGGATTGTTAAGGTACTTATCCCAGGGTTCCAGAGTGCCTGCTGCTGCCAATTCTGTCATGTACGTAGTATTGTCCTGAATTAAATCGAAAGCATCCGTTCCTCCTACAAGCTGTGTAGTGACATTGGTAAAATACCCTAATCGACCCTGTTCATTAAATACCACATCGTAATCGGGATTAAGCTCTTTAAATTTCTTAGCTAATACCTTAAGCGCGTTAGTCTCCGGGCTGGTCACACTGAGAATTGTAATTGTTTTTCCTCCTTCCTGTTTTTGTGTTGCCTCTTTGCTTCCGGTGGCAAAAACCAGAGAAGTAATTGCCAGTAGAAGTAAAACCGAAGTAATTTTTTTCATAGTAGTCCTCCTTGATAAAAATATTTTAATCGGTACACACCGACTTTACCCATATGGATTAGAATTAATTTTTAACAAACTCTGTTGATTGAAAAATGCGGGAACTTCTTCATGAATAACAAAATGAAATCTGCTGTGATTAATAACTGCTGCTGCAGCGCCCACAACTTCTGTTTTATCATCCAGTTTTGAATTAACTATATTTATTGTTCGATGCGGTTTTGCAGGTAAATATTCGGTAACCCTGTTTCTTACTAAGGCTAAAAAGGCATCGGGGTTCGGCAGATAAGAACAATTAACTATAACAATCTGAGGATTAAATACGGCGATAATATTAACAATAACCTGTGCTATTTTATCAACTATTTCATCCATCATATTCGATGATTGTTCCGAGCTGTTGCCGTCCTGCAGCAGGTCTATAGCTTCCTTAACTATATCTTCGTAGTCCATATCGGCTGTATCTTTACCTCGATACCGTGACAGCAAATAAGGGAGGGACAGAGAATATTCGGACCTCTGCGGTTTATTATCCGAAGTTATAAGTACTTTTCCAAACTCGCCTGCCGCAGCATTATCTCCAAGAATAATTTCTCCATTATGCAGGCATGCCCCTCCAAGGCCGCCCTCTGTGTAGATAAACGCCATATTGGAATAGCCTTTGCCATTACCGATCCACATTTCCCCCAGGGCAAGAGCATTTGCATCATTATAGATAATAATCTGTTTGTTTATTGATTCCCTGACTAATTTTACAAGAGGTACTTCTTCTTCCCATCCTAGTGTAGAGGAATACCTTACGATTCCTGAATTCGTATCGACAATACCCGGCACCATAATGCCGATTCCTTCTATATTATCATCATTTATACTGGAATCAGTTATGAGTTTTAAAATATTACGGCTCATTTTTTTTATAAGTAAAACCGGATCGGTATCTGTACGCCGATAGGTTGATTCATGATGGATATTTCCGGCCATATCTATAATTGCCAGATTTACCTTTTTCCATCTAAGATCGACTGCAATAAAAAAATAAGCTTCGGGGTTAAACTGCAGGAGAATCGATTTTCTGCCCCTTTTAAGGTTCCCGCTGCCTGCCGGCTTAACCAAATTCAGCCTTTTAAGAAGATTAATGCTGCTGCTTATAGCCGATTTACTGCACACTAATTCTCTTGCTATATCTGCCTGTGACAGAGGTCCCTTTTCCTTGATCGTGCGAAGTACAATGGAAAGATTATATACAAACATTTTTGAAGGACTCATGAGGGATGGCACAGCTGTTATTTCTTTTACTTTTTTAACCATAAGATTCTATTATTCCTATTAATCCTGTGACTCCGGCGGAATTTCATCGGTCCTTGTACTCCTGTTAGCCTATTTGTACCCTGCTGTTTCTATTCCCGGCCAACTCACCATTACTTATTTAGTTCGTTCTTAGTACGAACTAAATAATATTCTAAAGGGTTCTTTTATATTTGTCAAGAAATATTTTTATGAAATGGAGAACAATCCGTCGATGGTTGAAACCGCCGTCCGGTGCTATCACAATGATTTCCGGAACCGGGACAGCATAAGTTTTGCCCGGTTCCGGAAATCACATGTACTTTCTGATTGTAAAGATAATTTTCCTGCTGAATACGGAAAATCTATGTTTTCGTTTTTACCAGTTTTCGGCAAGGAGTTCAAAGTAAGCCTGGGGGTGGCCGCATGCCGGACATGTACCGGGAGCTTCTTCTCCTTCGTGCAGATAGCCGCAGTTTCTGCATCTCCAGACAACTTTTTTAGTCTTCTTAAATACTGTTCCTGCTTCGATATTCTTTACCAGGCCGAGGTATCTCTTTTCATGCTGTTTTTCGGCAACTGCAATCGATTCGAAGATTGTCGCAATAGCGGTAAAACCCTCTTTCCCGGCGATTTCTGCAAAACCGGGATACATTTCTGTCCATTCGTAATGCTCCCCTTCTGCACTGGCCTTAAGGTTGTCTGCCGTAGAGCCGATAACGCCGGCTGGAAAAGCTGCCTGAACTTCTACTTCGCCGCCTTCGAGCAATTTAAACAAGCGTTTCGCATGTTCCTTTTCCTGATCCGCCGTTTCGGTAAAAATGTCCGAAATCTGTATAAAACCGTCCTTTTTCGCCTTACTTGCAAAGTAGGTGTAGCGGTTACGTGCCTGCGATTCCCCTGCAAAAGCTGCAAGAATGTTTTTCTCTGTTTTTGATCCTTTAAGTTCCATACTTCATAACTCCTTCCTGTAAAATATATTTTTTTGTGCAGCCCGTTAAACTGACAGTTCCAGGAGCTGCTTTAATTCCTTTTCTTCGAGAATCCCGGGCCTGGTCATGGCAAAATCGTACTTTACCGGATCTTCCGGGTTTAAAATGCGAAACGAATCGGTAATTTCCATGGCAGTCCTGATATCCGGTGATTTTCTTTTAGTTAAACCGTACTTCTGCGAAATATTATAAATGTGTACATCGAGTGGTATTATCAATCCGGAAGCAGGTACCATACTCCATATTCCCGGATCGACCTGATCCTTACGAACCATCCATCTTAGAAACATATTAAGTCGTTTGCATGCACTTCCTCTCGACGGGTCGGGAAGCAGGCTCGATTTGTTATGCGGTGAAGAACGAAGGGAGAGAAGTTTTTTAACGAATAGATTCATCGCAGGCATAATTGTAATATCGGTTTCATTAATGCCCTGTAAAAAACAACTCTCAAGAGATCCGAAAATATGAACGGCTCTTTTAATGCTGATGAGAAAATCGACAAGTTCGGTATCCGTGGTAAATCTATGCTTAAACCCGCTGAAGAGACCTGATAATTCCTGTTCCGGTGTTTCTTTTAAGAATTCGGAAGGTGCCGGTTCCATTTTTTCAAGTACCTTATTGACACTGGTAAGAATCCCTGCAACCCTGCCGTAGGCAAGAGACGAGGCTATTAAGCCCGCTATTTCCATATCCTCAGGTTCGCTGTAGTTGTAAAGAAACAGGATGGGATCGGAATAAATAAAACTTCTGTTATTATATGTCCTGTATAAGTTTTCAAGAAATAATTTATCAAGCATGATTCGTAGTATAATTTAATCCGATTTTACATAGTTATCAAGTATTTTCAATTAATAATAATAATAATTCTCATTTAAATTAAATTACGAGGAGGTTATCCGTGCGGGAAGTTTGCAGGGTACTATTTGAGTATATTAATAAGTGCGGAATAATACTCGGCAAATGTTTCTTTCTGATTTCCCTGTATATATATTCCTCTTCCGTTAAAAGCACCGGGTATGCGGACTGTGATACTCTTGATATTGCGCCTGTAATAATCAGGCTTTTCTTCGTTATTCATATCCTTAAGGTTAAAATTAAAAAGATCAAAAACTGCTGTTATAATGGAGTCCGGTGCTTTGCCGATATTGGAGGCCATGGAGACTGATTTTAAAAGGACTTCCGGCTGTGTTACCGCTCCTCCTATATCGATTATAATTCCGCCTTTTGTAAGAGTTGTAATGATTCGGGCGAATACGGAGAAATCCACTCCGCTTGCGTACCCCTTGGCTTCGAAAGAAACATTCGGATGCTGATCCGTAATGTCGGTACCCATGGTAGCATGAATCGTTACAGGAACGTGATTTTTATATGCATTATAAAATACACTGAAATCCTTATGGGGAAAATCAATTTGCGGATCCATTTTTATATCTCCTGCAATAATTGCCCCGAGAGTTTCTCCCGCACCCATATGCAGTCTGTAAGCCTGTCTGTATGCCGTATTAATGACTTCCCCGGTTTCCTCTGCAAAGCCGAACTCGCCTTTCGGAAGTGCTTCGCGTACATCTTCGCTCGTTCCACCGCAGAGTGCAATCTCGGTGTCGTGTACCGGACATGCACCGTTTACTGCAATAATACTGATAATTTTTCGTGTTATTAAGTCGATCAAAAGAGGACCCAACCCGTTCTTTATAAGATGAGCCCCCATCATTATAATTACCGGTTTGCCCAGGCCATATGCATCTGCCGTTTCTTCTGCCAGCTGCTGTATATTTTTATTTCTACCGGGTTCGGGCTTTACCAGGTCAGGTTTTATCATGCTGTTCAGCCCCGTCCTGCTGTTTCTCTTATGTATCGGGTAGGTTTTGATTTGTGAAAAATCAAAACGGGGATACTTCTGATATCCCTCCGGATACTGCCGTGCAAACAGGCCGTTATCACCGAATAATTTTTCTTCGACTACCGAGCATATCCTGTGATAGATAATAATATGATTTTCCTGGATCGATGCGGTATCGCTGCCTTCCGCATGGATAGTAATATCTGCGAGAGAGGACAGCGGTTCGCCCGGATTACCGGTCAGCGCTATGGTTTTAATACCCATTTCTTCAGCGGTTTTAAATGCATTTATTATGTTAGCCGCTTTCCCGCTCGTGGAAATACCTAAAAGTGCATCTCCTTCGGTTCCTGCTGCAAAGAGTTCCTGTGCAAGTTCCATATCAGGTGTTTTAAAGTCGTTTCGTACAGCGGATGAAAGTGAGGGGTTTATTCCTAAAACCCAGACGGGAACTCCGGGCTGCAGTTCGAACTGCGGGATAGTGCTGCCTTTTCGCTGTATTCGAAAGGATTTTAACAGCTCTCCGGAAATGTGGAGTGCATCGGCCATACTCCCGCCGTTGCCGGCAACGAAAAGTTTGCCGCCGTTAAAAAAGATATCAGTAATAAGATCCGTTACTTTTTCGGTGGTATTACCTATAGAATTATTGTCCTGCATCATACTGAATATATTAAGTCATTTTTAAACTGTTTGTAAACCGGATTTGCAGTGGGGACAGGGGAAGTTAAAATAAATACATAAAAATACTATATTTTGTATAAATATATTGACAAATATTATTATCCTGCTATACTTCCGTCTTAAAAACAGGAGGCATGGAAATATGGAGAGTATCAGTGAACTTGAGAAAAGAATAAAAGGTATTAAAACTCCGGAGGTAAAAAAATGTGCAATAGCCTATTCCGGAGGACTGGACAGCACACTCGGCATAGAGCTGCTTAAAAGGGTGTATAAGGCGGAGGAAATTATTCCTGTTACCATCGATATAGGCCAGAGTGAGGAAGAGATAGAATTAAGCAAAAGCAGGGCGGAAAAGCTGGGTATCCGGCCGGTTATTATAGATAAAAAAGAAGAATTTTCCGGGCAATGGCTTTCGAAAGCTATAAAGGCGAATTCCGATTATTTCGGTTACCCGGTCTCGACCTCGATGACAAGGCAGCTTATTGCAGCGCTAGTTGCGGAAAGGGCGAAAGCACTTGGGTGCGATGCCGTTTTAGAAGGATCGACCGGCAGGGGAAACGATCAGTACAGGATGCACAATGTTTTTAAAATGCTCGTTCCCGAGATTAATGTTCTTGTGCCTGTAAGAGATTTTGATTTAACCCGTACGGAAGAACTCGATCTGTGCCGGCACTGGGATGTTCCCGTGGAAGAGGTAATAAGCGGAGGCGATGATAAAACGATGTGGTGCAGGTCCATAGCTTCCGGTGCAATTTCTCTGGATCAGGAATTGCCGGATGATATCTGGATGTGGGTGACTCCGCCGGAGAAGGCAAAAAACGAAGCGGAGAAGGTAACAATTGAATTTGTAAATGGTCTCCCTGTTTCACTTAATAACGAAAAAGCACCGCTGCATCGAATAATCGATAAACTGAATATAATCGCAGGGAAAAACGGGATAGGGATAATAGATATGTTCGAAGACGGAATAATGAATCTTAAAAGCAGGGAGATATACGAGGCACCTGCTGCCATGGTTATTCTTAAAGCAAAATCGGACCTGGAGGCTCAAACCCTGACCAAACAGGAAAGGGAATTCAGAAAGATTGTTGATGCGAAATGGGCATTCATGGTATACCATGGGGAGTGGTTTCATCCGCTGAAGGCCGATCTCGATGCATTTATAGAGAAAAGTGAAGAGGTTGTAAACGGAACCGTTACACTGAAACTTTACAGGGGGAATATTACCGTAACGGAGAGGAAACAAACGCCGTTTTCGTTGTTCTTCCCGGAGATACGGTCTATTCATTCGCGCAGTTTTAATCAGCAGTGGGCTGCTAATGCTGCAAAGATACGCGGTCTGCAGTTTGAGCTTTTAGCAAAAAGGCGGGAAAAAATTATAAAGAGCAGAGGGTAAAAAACAGGTATGGCAAAGTTGTGGCATAAAAAAACAGAGCTCGACAAGGAAATAGAGAAATTTACCGTAGGCGACGATTATATTCTGGACATGGAGATAGTTTCTGCAGATTGTGCTGCGAGTATTGCACATGCAAAGATGCTTTGCGAAATAGGAATTCTGAAACAGAAGGAATATAAGAACTTAAAAGCTGAACTTATCAATATTATTAAGGATAATGAGGCAGGTAAATTCTCAATAACCCTTCAGGACGAAGACAGCCACACTGCAATAGAAAACAGGCTTACCGAAGTTCTGGGAGAAGAGGGGAAAAAAATTCATACGGGAAGGTCGCGTAATGACCAGGTTATTGCAGCTCTGCGCCTGTTTTCACGGGATTTCCTCTTCGCATTCAGGGAGAGCTGTCTTAATCTTTCGGAGACTCTTGTCGATTTTGCCGAAAAGCATAAAAATGTTCCTATGCCGGGCAGGACACACATGCAGCCTGCAATGCCTTCGTCCGTCGGATTATGGGGCGGAGCTTTCGCAGAGGAAATCATAGATGATATTATACTTGTATCACAGGCGTATAAAAGCAGCAATATTTCACCGCTTGGATCTGCCGCTAGTTATGGAGTGCCCTTAAATATAGACAGGGAAATGGTTTCCGGTCTGCTCGGATTCGACCGTGTACAGAACAATGTTCTCTACGTAAATAATTCAAGGGGAAAAATAGAGTCGATAATTCTTAATTCTGCGGAGCAGGTAATGCTCACCTTAAGCAAGATGGCACAGGATATGATACTTTTTTCCATGCCCGAATTCGGATACTTTACCCTGCCGGAAGAAATCTGTACCGGCAGCAGTATTATGCCTCAGAAACGAAATCCCGGTGTGCTGGAATTAATACGTGCAAAAACCGCTGCTGTTTCCGCATCGACCATGCAGATTAAATCCATAATCCGCGGTCTGCCCTCGGGCTATAACCGTGATTTTCAGGAGACAAAAAGAGCCTTTATGCAGGGTATTAAAACCGCTATTATGTCGGTAAAGGTAATGGAACTTACCATACGAAAGTTAAAGGTAAACGAGCAGGCTCTTGCCGGAAGTTTTAAGCCTGAGATTTTTGCAACGGACCGTGCACTGGAACTTGTAAAACAGGGAATGCCCTTTCGCGAGGCATACAGAGAGGTCGGTCTGCATCTGGAAAGTCTTAAAGGCATGGATCCTTACAGGGCTTTAAAGGAGAAGGATTATTCCGGCACTACGGGAAACCTTAGGCTCGATTTATCCATCGATAGGATTAAAAGCCTTCGAAGCGAAGCGGAGAAAGAGGAAAACAGAATAAAGGAGAAAATGGAAAAGCTTACCGGTCTTAATGTAATTTTTTACAAGGCTTAGGACATCGATAATCCCATAGATATTATATTTTTGATTTCCTGTTTTTATAGATAAGTGACGCCTGGGCTAAAATCATACCTGCAAGCATAAGAATGCAGCCTAAGATATTCCGCGGAGAAAGTGTCTCCCCCAATATTATCCATCCTCCGAGAACTGCAAAGACCCCTTCCAGGCTCATAATTATAGCGGCATGAGTGGGCTGTGCTGTTTTCTGGGCAACGATCTGTAATGTATATGCAATACCGACAGAAAAAAGTCCCCCGTAAATTATGGGGGCGGCTGCTTTAACGATACCGGCAGGGTTAACTGTTTCGAATAGAAAGGCAGTGATTAAGCTAAGAATAGAACAGACTGCGAATTGTATGCCTGCAAGTTTAACCGAATTCACCTTAGGTGAGAGCCAGCCTATAATCTGCACATGTGCAGCCCAGAAGAAAGCACTTAGCAGAACGAGAAAATCTCCGCGTGCTATTGTAAAATTGCCGGTTATACTTAAAAAGTAAAGCCCTGTAACGGCGAGAAGAGCACCGATCCACCTGCCCAATCCCGGTTTCTGCCCCCAGAAAAGACCGCTTAAGGGTACCAGTACAACGTAGAGCCCTGTTATAAAGCCGGCCTTGCCCGCAGTAGTATAAACGATACCGATCTGCTGCAGGGAGGCTCCGAGGAATAGAACCGAACCTGCAAGGAGGCCGTAAAGGACAAGGGCGGAAAATCCGGATTCCGGTTTTTCGGAAGCGGAATCTGTCCTGATGAACCACAGGGGCAGAAGCGACAGTGAGCCCAATGCAAATCTTACTCCGTTAAACGTGAATGGCTGAATATACCTCATGCCAACACGTTGAGCTGAAAAAGCAAAGCCCCAGATGGAAGCGGTGAGAAGCAGTAATCCGTCACCTTTTAAAAAAGGTAAAAGAACAGGCAAAAGACGGTTGTTGTATTGTTTATGCTGCATCCCGAAGCTTTCTGTTTAAACTATATGCTGTCTTTGCAGCCAATTCCGCATTATTGTAAACGAGCTTAAGGTTTGCTTTAAGGCTTTTACCCTCTGTTATATCCTTTATTTCCGCAAGCAGAAACGGTGTTATTTCCTTGCCTGTGATTTTTTTTAGTTCGGCTTTTTTTAATGCATCATCTATAACCCTGTCTATAAAAGCCTTATCCAGGGAATATTCCTCCGGAATCGGATTGGCTATTACCATTCCGCCTCTGAATCCAAGCCTGTCCTGAGCAAGAATCACCTCCGCAATATCCTCCGGTGTATCCAGTCTGTAGTTAACCGGAATACCGCTTTTGCGTGTATAAAATGCCGGAAATTCATCGGTGCCGTACCCTATAACAGGCACGCCCATTGTCTCTAAGTATTCCATTGTAAGTCTGATGTCCAGGATGGACTTTGCACCCGCGGAAACCACCGCAACCTTTGTCTTTGCAAGTTCCTGAAGGTCTGCGGATATATCAAAAGTCTTTTCCGCGCCCCTGTGCACTCCTCCGATTCCACCGGTTGCAAATACTCTTATGTCTGCAAGCGCTGCACAGATCATGGTTCCCGCCACCGTTGTCGCTGCGCTTAAGCTTTTTGCAATAACTACCGGAATGTCCCGTCTGCTTGCCTTAAGTATTTCTTTTGATGAAGCCATGTACTCGAGTTCTTTAGCGGTTAAACCGATTTTTATTCTGCCCTTTATAAGGGCAATTGTAGCGGGTACGGCACCATTTTTACGAATTATGGATTCTACCTTTTTTGCCATTACGACATTCTCAGGGTAAGGCATGCCGTGAGAAATAATAGTGGATTCCAGGGCTACTACCGGTCTGCTTTCTTCTTTAGCATCGGAGACCTCTTCCGAAACATCGAGTATATCGAACTTTGATGTATTCTTTACCTGTTCCATATCAAACTGGTTTCCTTTCTTTGTATGATTTATAGTGTCTCCGGTACTGCACCCGGAGATTTAAGAGCATATGCAGCGGAAATGATTCCTCTTTTTACGGCATCGATTTCCGCTGCACCTCCTAAAAGTGAATATACAAATCCCGCAGCAAACGCATCCCCGGCTCCGTTCGGATTTACCACATGAACGGCTCTGACAGGGAAATGTTTTTGTTTTCTATCTTCCGCGTTAAAGTATATCACACCTTTTCTACCTCTTGTAATGATAATTTTTTTAACATGAGCGATACTCTTTAAAATACCATTATCTAAATCTTCCAGGCTTTCCGATGCAAGTGCAAGGTACTCTTCCGCATTGGGAGTACAGTAGGTTATACTGTGTTTTATTCTTAATATTTTTAAGGACTTCCGAATGGAAACAGGCTCCACTAAAATCGGGATTTCATAATCACCGGAAATTTTACATATGGAATTAAGACTGTCGATATCGAGGTTTGTATCTGCAATAATAAAATCGCTGCGGCTTAGATCCGGTTTCCGTTTTTCTATTAATTCACAGGAGACTGCATTCATTATTTCCATATCGGAAACCGCAGTTATCATATCGGAGTTCTGATCGAGAATAGACAGATATGTTCCTGTTTTGTTTTTGCCTGTCCTTATTATACCGGATGTATCGATCCCCCTGTTGTTCAGCTCTTTAAGAACTACAGCGGAAAAAATATCATTGCCAATTGCACTGTATAGTCTTATGGTAAGATTAAACCGGCTGCCGGTACCGTCTGTATCCATGTTTTTTTCTGCCTTTTCAGAGAGATAAGTTAACATTCGGGCTATGTTGCATGCAACTCCTCCGGAAGTGATACTTACAGTTCCGGGGTTGGAATTATCCTTAAGTGCCGGTCCCTTCGATTTTCCGGTTATATCGACGTTTATTCCTCCGATAATGCTGACGGTAATATTTTTCATCTTTTAATGCAGTATTTTATCTTAGTATTTTCTCTATCTCTGAATTTGATAAAAAATTAAAAACAAGGGGCTGCGAAAAATCGTTCTGCGACTGCTGCCAGATAGCATAAATTCCTTCTTCCGCAATCAAAGTTTTAACGTATCTGCTGCTTCCGGTTCCATGGGGAGATACAAAAAGGGGAAGATTAACGGAAAGCCGTTCTATTTCGGGGAAACCGGTTTCCGTCGAAAATGCAAGACCGCCGATCTCCTCGCATGAATATCCTCTCGGCCGTTTAACAGCCCTTTCATGTTCGGTATAATTACGAACGGATTCCCCTCCGTCGTAGAAATAAAGGTACAGCTGCGGAATGTCCGGTTTAACAGCCTTTTCCGGTACAGCCAGGACGTCTGTGATCCTGCTCATAGCGACATCCCAGGTATAACCTCTCGGGAAGAATCTATACCGGGGAGAGCCGAAATTCTCACTTCCCCGCTTTTTTACCGCATAAGCACTGTTGGAGCTCGACCAGTTAAAGGGATGTGTACAGAAAATAAGTATTGTATCGCCATTGCCGTTTCTATATGTAAGCGGGTCTTTTACGTGTAAAAATCGTGGATCTTCCGATTGTATCAGAGGCTGTATATTTGATGCATCGAGATTTTCGAATGTATCTGCACGGATCACATCGATCGTCCATACGCCTGTTCCCGGTTTTTGGAATCTCTGTAATTCTTTAGGATACGGAATTCCTGCTTTTTCCACGGATACATAGAGTTCCACGCCATCCCGGGTGTATTGCAGGGCGCTTCCCTCGATTGAAACTACCTCATAATCTCCGCAGGAAAGGTCCTTTTTTGTAAATCTTTTTACCGGATAAAAGATGCCGGTTCCGGATTTATTCGGATGAGATTCCTCTGAACTGTTTTCGAAATTGTTGTTCCGAAAATTGTCAGCGGGCGGACTGTTCGACTTGAATATTGTAAGTTCAAACCCGCGCGGGCCTTTAGCAGTTCCTGTACGGGAATCACCTGCATTCCGGTAACGTCCGGAAACATAGAAATTTCCTTTAGAATCCTTTACCATATTACCGCCCCCGAACCAGTATCCGCTCTCCTGTTTTAAGGCCGGTATAAGTATCCTTGCCCTTTCCTGATCGATTAAGGCTTCTGCAAGATTTATAAGTTTTTGCCGTTCGGTTTTGTCGATTTCCAGCATGTCTTCTTCAGTATAGGCAGAATATAAAGATTTAGGCAACAGTATATGCTTCCTTGATATGCTGCCTTGTACCGACGGCAGCCGGGGGGGTATACTTAACAGGCGATAAATCTATGCTTCCTTGATATGCTTCCTTGTACCATGGGGAGCTTTATACATAAATTTCATGTGTACAAAGCCGATTAACATAACCGTTTTATTTTGATATAGTTAAGCTGTCCTGTTGCCGCGAGGGATATGAAAAACGGGTTCGGTGATCAGAGTAGTAAGAGGAAAGATGTTGAAAAGGGACAAGAGAGAAACCGTAGATAAGCACTTTACGTACTTTACCGTACTTGAAACGCTTCAGAAAAGCAAAGGTTGTGCATTCTGTGACTTAAAGAAAAAGATATCCTTTAAATATCTTGATGCATTGCTCTATGAGAAAGTCAATGACCCCGGTATAAGAAAAGAGCTGGCAAAATCCAACGGATACTGCCATCGGCATGCTCATCAGCTTATATCCCTCGGAGGAGCCCTGGGAATCGGAATTATATATAACGATCAGCTCTCCTATTTCCTGAAATTTATAGATTCGAAAAAATCAAAAGTATCGAAAACCCGCCATGGAAAAAAAAGAGTACAGGGAAATACCGGCACAGTGGAAAGTATGTGGATTCACGAAGATATGTGCCCGGTGTGCATAGTGGAACAGGAAACTTTAAGCAGGTATTTTGTAATCTTTGTGGACAGTCTTAAAGAGAGAGAAGATTCCAAAATGAGGAATGCATTTGAATCGTCTCATGGAATATGTGTTCCTCATTTTCTGGAAATCTTAGAGTATGCGGATACCCTGGGAATTCGGGAATATCTTATAAAGCATGAAAAGCTGAAACTGCAGAGTATACAGGAAGTGTTAAGGGAGTTTATTCGGAAACAGGATTACAGATTCGAAAAAGAACCTGTTACTAAAGAAGAAGGGAAATCCTGGATAGATTCCGTAATAATGATGACAGGCAGCAAAGATGCTTTTTAAAATGATCATACTATCGATTTAAGGATATTCGGGTGGACAGGATAACTGCTGTAATTTTTGACTTCGGACAGGTACTCGGTACGGTGCGGGATAAGGTATGTGTTAATAATATGCTCAGGTTAACAGGGCTTAATGAAGATGAGTTTCATAAGAGGTACAGAGGATATAGGGCTGAATATGATAAGGGATTAATAAGCGGAAGGGAATACTGGGGAAAAGTGATTTCCGGAAATACGGAAGAAAACACCATTTCTAATGTGCTTGTTGAGAAACTGATTAATGAGGATATAATGTGCTGGCTTCGGATAAATGAAACTATGCTCTCATGGGTTAATAAATTAAAAGAAGAAGGCATAAAAACTGCAATTCTGTCCAATATGCCTGCGGAACTATGTAAGTATATATATGATACCTATAGCTGGGTAAAGATATTCGACAGCATAGTATTTTCTTCCGAAGTGGGTTTTGCAAAACCGGAATCGGAAATCTATAAATACTGTATTAATAGCCTTGCAATAGATTCTGATAAAGGATTATTTATTGATGATGATAAACGAAATACAGAGGGAGCTCAGAAAACGGGGTTAAAAACATTTCTTTTTAATCCGGGTATAACGAAACCGGAAGAGATTGCGGATAGATTCGGCATACCGGGTTAAATTTTGTAATTCCGAGATTTTCTCTCGTTGATTAACGGCAGTCGATTTTCCCGGTTATAAAAAACTTGTGAATATCACGGCAATACTGATTCTAATATTAACAAAAAGATAATAATCTTCACTTTTATTAATAAATTTAATTGTTTCCCTTTCTCATGGTAAAGGCCTATTATATTGGTAAGGTATTGTTCCTCTGTTATTGCAGCAATATATAAGGAGGCGCCCTTGATGAACCCATCCGAACATATGACATCTAATGAATTAATGATAGAGATCGAGATTATACTGGACGAGACGAAAACCGGAATTCTGGCAACTGTGGATTCTGACGGATATCCCCATATGAGGTGGATGACACCTGCGCTCTTAAAGGATAAAAGCAGAGTACTCTTTGCTGTTACCTGCCCCGGGTTCGGTAAGGTGAACCAGCTTAAATCCAATGAAAAGGTGCAATGGATTTTCCAGGATCGATTGCTTTCGAAGATTATCACTGTTAACGGCAGAGTAAATATTTTAGAGAATTTATCGATCCGATCCGAGGTACTCGAGGTTATCGGCGCGCGGCTTACTGCTTTCTGGAAGTATAACAGGGATGAACGTGATCTTATTGTACTGGAAACAGTCATTACCGAGGGACACTACTTTGTGCCGCTAAAGGGGTACAGAGAAACCGTTCTGTTTAAAAGCGGGTAGAATGTATTATTCTTAAATTGTGCGGGAGATCATACTATGGAAAAAACGGATAAAAACGGGGCAGGCAGAGAGAGATCGGGAATAAAGTATGATAAGAAAATACTGATCGGACTTCTAAAAAAGATGCTTTTAATACGCAGATTTGAGGAAAAAGCGGCCAGGATGTACGGACTGCGTAAAATCGGAGGTTTCCTGCACCTGTACATAGGCCAGGAAGCGGTTGCCGCCGGTTCGATTTCGGCTCTCGATCTGACCACCGATTATGTAATTACAGGTTACAGGGATCACGGCCATGCTCTTGCATGCGGTGTGGAACCGTCGGCTGCTATGGCAGAACTGTACGGCAAAGCTTCGGGCTGTTCGGGGGGTAAGGGCGGGTCCATGCATTTATACGATACCGGGAAACATATGTTCGGAGGCAATGGAATTGTCGGGAGCCAGATTCCGGTTGCAACAGGTGTTGCCCTTTCGATCAAATATAAAAAGCAGAGTGGAGTTGTACTCTGTTACTTTGGTGA